>DATIVW010000056.1:0-6103 GCA_035465595.1 Rhizomicrobium sp.
CCGCCAGCATTGCAGACGTTCCGGCCCGTTGCGAGGAGGTGATGTCGAGCGAGGAGAGGCCTTCGGCAAGGCTTAGCGCGCCGGCAACGATGCCTGCGTTCTGGCGATCGGAAAACGGCATGGTGGTGGACGCGAAATAGATCCCGTCCACATAGGCGCGATCCTTGATCGGGTCATGCGCGGGAATGCAGTCGCGCGCGGCCTCGACGGACATGGTGACGGCGTCCTCGTCCCAGTTCGCCATGCTGCGCTCGCCCTTGGCGCCGCCAGCAAGGCCAGGCGCGAACCACGCATTGGCCTGAGCGACCGCTTTGCGTTGCAGCCTGAGCCGCGGAATATACGCGCCGTAAGACGTGATGCCGGTCATGTCCCTATCCTGCAATGTCTGATCGGGAGCGAAGAAACCAGCTTTGTCTGGGTCAGGCAACGCTCAGGATTTGGCCGCGATGCAGCTCAGGCCTTTCGTGCGAAGCTGGGCGCAGAAATCGGCGGCACTGACACCTGCCGGCGCCTGCGTACGCAGCCGCCAGAAATGCCCCTTGCCCGGTACGTCCGCTTCGACAATGCGAGGCGATGCCCCGTTCAACAGATCGCCCGCGCTGACCGCCGCCTTGTCCCAGCCCAGCGCCGCATCGCCCTGATTGCGCCACGCGCCAAGCTGCACCAAAGGGCCCCTATTGCCCGTTGTCCCTTCGGAAGGTTCCGGCGGAACGAAGGAGGCGACCTGGATGGCTGCTTCGCGGGATGGCTTTTTTCGCGCTCCGTCAAGAATGGCGGGGCGCAGCACAAGGTCGTCGGTGCCCGAATCGACGGCCCTCGCCTCGGGCGCAGGCTTTTGCAGCTTCACCGGCGTCGGCGATGGCGTATCGGCGATCTTTGCGTCCGGCGGCGCGCCGGGGGCGTGCAAAGCATAGCCTCCATTGGCGGGAAGCGGCCCGAGTTGTGCCATGCGCTGCGTCGCCGGTGCGAACAGCGCGTTCGCCGCCAGAGCGCGTTGATAGAAGGCCTTCGCCAGCGCCGGGTCGCCTTGTGCTTCGGCGATGCGGCCCAATCCGTAGAGCGGATATTCCGGTTCGTCGTCTCCCGAAGCCAGCGCCGCCTGATAGTCGATGCGCGCCAGCGCAAAACGCCCGGTGCGGCGATAGGCGTTGGCGCGATTGTTGAGCGCGGTGGCGTAGCGCGGGACAAGCGCGATCGCGCGCGAATAATCCGCAATCGCCGCGTCCGTGCGCCCGAGTTCATCCAGCGTCACGCCGCGATCGAACAGCGCGCGCGCCAGGTCTCCGCGCGGCAGTGTCCTGGAGTCGATCGCCGACGAGAAGTCCTTCACCGCCTGCGCGCGCTTGCCCAATTGCTCGCGCGCCAGCCCACGATCGAGCAGCAGATAGGCGTTGTTCGATGGCGCCGGGTCGTTTGCGCTCAACATTTCGGTCGCCATCGCTTCGGCATCCAGCGCCTGGCCTGCGCGCAGAGCCGACGCGATCGCCGCCAGCGAAGGCGCATCCGCCGCCAATGCGGGCGCGAAGAGCACCAGCACGGCCACGCTGCCATGGATGAAGGACGCCAAACGCAAGCCAAGACTCCGGCAAATATCAACTAGATACGATGATAGTTCCGGTACCACTCCACAAAGCGCGGAATGCCTTCCGAGAGCGGAATCTTGGGGACAAATCCAAAATCGCGGGCCGCGCGGGTGATGTCTGCATAGGTCTCCCGCACATCCCCCGCCGGCCCTTTGGCGTCTTCAATTTTAGCTTTCCTGCCTGTCGCCTGTTCGATGATGCGGATCAGCGTCAGGACTTCTTCGGGATGGCTGTTGCCCAGATTGTAGATGCGATGCGGCGCATGGCCGGCCTCGCTTGCAAAAGGCGTTTCCACGATACGCACGAGTGCGGTCACGATGTCGTCGATATAGGTGAAATCGCGTTTCAGTTTGCCGCCGCCGAATACCGGAATGGGACGGTCGTTCAGAATCGCTTCCGTGAAAAGCCAATAGGCCATGTCCGGGCGGCCCCAGGGACCATAGACGGTGAAGAAGCGAAGGCCTGTTTGGGGGAGCCCATAGAGCTCTGCGTAGGAATGCGAGAGCATCTCGCCGGCGCGCTTCGTTGCGCCGTAATAGGACACGGGATGATCGGCGCGCGCCGATTCCGAATATGGCGCCTGCGTGTCGTTTCCATAGACAGAGCTGGACGATGCGTAGACGAGTTGCTGAAGCCCTTGCCTGCCGCGCGCGAATTCGAGCACGTTGTGATGACCGACCAGATTGGCGCGCGTGTAGGCAGCGGGATCGGTGAGTGCGTAGCGGACGCCTGCCTGCGCGGCCAGATGCAGTATCAGGTCGTATTGTTCCGCTCCCGCGGTTTTCGCGAGCGCGCCCGGTTCGGCGATGTCTCCCTGGGCAAAGCGGAAATTCGTCGCGCCCTCGAGCTCCTTCAAGCGCGCGCGCTTGAGCGCCGGATCGTAATAGGGGTTGAGATCATCGATTGCGGTGACGGAATGACCCCGCCCCAGCAGCGCCTTCGCCGCATGGAACCCGATGAAGCCTGCCCCGCCCGTCAGGAATATCCGCATGGTTCCAAGGCTTAGGACCGAAAACGGACAGCATCAAGTGGACGCCCGCCATTTCATCATGCAAATAGAGATGTCACTCCTGCCGCAAGAATCCCATGACAAAACCCGCACCGATCCGCAAAGCCGTTCTGCCTGTCGCCGGCATGGGCACCCGATTCCTTCCTGCCACGAAGGCGGTGCCCAAGGAGATGCTCCCCGTCGTGGACAAGCCCGTCGTGCAATACGCGGTCGAGGAAGCGCGCGAGGCGGGAATCGAGCAGTTCGTCTTCGTGACGGGCCGCGGCAAGAACATCATCGAGGATCACTTCGACCACGCCTATGAGCTGGAGGCGCTGCTGAAGGAGCGCGAGAAGACCAAGGAGCTTGATTCTCTTCTGGAGAGCTTGCCGAAGTCAGGTTCAGTAAGCTTCACCCGTCAGCAGAAACCGCTGGGCCTTGGCCATGCCGTCTGGTGCGCGCGCCACTTCATAGGCGATGAACCGTTCGCGGTGTTGCTGCCAGACGATCTCTGTGTCGGAAAGCCCGGCGCTCTCAAGCAGATGGTACAGGCCTACAACGAAGTCGGCGGCGGCGCCGTGATCGCCGCCGAGGAACGGCCGCAATCGGAAATCCATCGCTACGGCGTGATCGCGCCGGGCAAGATCGACGGCAACGTCATCGAAGTGAAGGGGATGGTCGAGAAGCCCAAGACCGAGAAGGCCCCTTCGCTGATGCGCATCGTGGGACGATACATCCTTCCCGCGCAGGTGTTCCGCGAACTCGACCGCAAGGAAAAAGGCGCGGGCGGCGAAATCCAGCTCACCGATTCCATGCAGCGGCTGATCGGCAGCCACCCCTTCCATGCGGTCAAGGCAAACTGCGCCTGGTATGATTGCGGCGACAAGGTCGGATTCCTGCAGGCCAATATCGCGGTCGGACTAGCCCGCCCCGACATCGCCCCGTCCCTGCGCAAGGCCCTTGGCGACGTCAAGCTCTGATCCGCGGCGCGCCGACCGGGCGGCTTAACCAGACCGCCCCAAGGCCGCTTGCGCGCCTCCAAAGGCTAGTTTAATCCCTGCCGGCCTTGGTCTTGGGGGTTTATCTTATGCGGAACATGATTGTCGGCGCGGTTCTGGCCGTCGCGTTGGTGGCCGGGCTCTTTGCCTTGGCGCACTACAACCGTCCGCAGATCGGCATGCAGGACCCCACCGCGGTGGCAGCGGAAGTTCAGCCGGGTTTCATCGGCACCAAGTCGATCGGCCCCTGGCTTCTGATCTGCAAACCCGGTCCGAAAGCGGGCGGCAACAACCTTGGCCATTGCCAGCTCAGCCTGATCTATCACCGCAAGGAGAACCCCAAGCAGGTTGTCCTGATCCTCACCTTCCGCGTGCAAGGCGACGCCCAGCATCTGGTGGCCATCGTCGTGGTGCCGCCGATCGTCAAGCAGGGCGACGTGATGACCATGCAGGCCGGCAACAAGCTGCTGAAGCTTCCGATTTCCGTCTGCAAGAAAACAGAGTGCGCCGCCGCCGTTACGTTGGCGCCGAAAGGCGAAGCGGACCTGCTGTCCGTTCCGTCTGCCGCCCTGTTCTTCCCGCCTGCCGCGAACGGCAAGCGCAGCGGCGTTCCTGTGCCGTTTGTCGGACTTCCCGCTGCGGTGGACGCACTTCGCCGCGCCGAACGGTAATCGAGGCAATTCGCGGCCGGTTTGTCAGCTGGCCGCGTTCAGCCGCTGCTCCCAAGCATAAGCCGAGCGAACGATCTCATCCAGATCGTCGTGCTTGGGCTGCCAGCCGAGCACTTCACGGATCTTGCGCGCGTCGGCAACCAGCCACGGCGGATCTCCGGCGCGACGCGGACTTTCCTTCGTGGGCAGCGGGCGGCCGGTCACGCGTTCCACGGATGCGACCACCTCGCGCACGGACGCGCCGTGGCCATAGCCGCAATTCATCACCGTGGCCTCGCCGCCATTGCGCAAATAGTCCAGCGCCAGGACATGCGCGCCGACAAGATCGCTGACATGTATGTAATCGCGAACGCCCGTTCCATCAGCCGTCGGGTAGTCGGTGCCGAAAATATCCAGATGGGGCACGCGACCAAGCGCCACCTGGGAAGCACGCTTGATCAGGTGGGTGGCTCGCGGGCTTGATTGCCCCGTACGCCCCCTCGCGTCCGCGCCAGCAACATTGAAATAGCGGAGCGCAACGTATCGGAAGTCATAGGCGCGCGCGCTGTCTTCCAGCATCCATTCCGTCATCAGCTTGGAGCGGCCATAGGGACTGACTGGGCCCGTCGGCAGGGATTCCGACAAGGGGTCCGGCGACTCGCCTGCATAAACGGTGGCCGTGGACGAGAAGATGAAGTTCTTCGCGCGTCCCCTCACTGCCGCTTCGATGAGGTTGCGCGCGACGACAGTATTATTCGCGTAATAGGCAAGCGGGTCGGCGACGGAATCCGGCACGACAATGGAGCCTGCAAAATGGATGACGGTATCGATCCCGTGCCTGGCGATGAGATTTGTCACCTGGGAAATATCGCCCGCATCGCCCTCCACGAACCGGGCCGCTTCGGAAACCAGTCCGCGCGATCCGGTCGATAGATTGTCGAGGACGACGACGTCCCTGCCCGCATCGGTGAGGGCATAGACCATGTGGCTGCCGATGTAGCCCGCGCCGCCGGTGACAAGAATGGACATGGAAGGGAATTCGCCTGTTTTTTCCTGTTTCAGCCTAACCGAAGGCCCCTGTAAAGCCGGTAAACCCTCCGGAAGGATTTTGGCTTGAAACCGCGGGTGGGGCGGGCGAAAAGCGGCCCCGCAAGGAGAACATCAATGCGCGTGGCGATGATCGGTACGGGGTATGTGGGCCTGGTTTCGGGCGCCTGCCTGTCGGAATTCGGCCATGACGTGATCTGTGTCGACAAGGACGCCGGCAAGATCGCGGCGCTGAAAGCCGGAAAGATTCCAATCTTCGAGCCGGGACTGGACGAGGTCGTGGCAGCAAATGTCAAGGCCGGACGCCTTTCGTTCACCGACACGCTGGCGGATGCCGTAAAGGGAGCGGACGCCGTTTTTATTGCCGTGGGCACGCCCAGCCGCCGGGGCGACGGCCATGCCGATCTGAGCTTCGTCTTCGCGGCGGCCGAAGAGATCGCCCACGCGATGGACGGCTACACGGTCGTCGTCACCAAATCGACGGTTCCGGTGGGCACCAGCCGCAAGGTCGAGGACGTGATCCGCAAGGCCCGCCCGGATGCGCAATGCGACGTCGTCTCCAACCCGGAGTTCCTGCGCGAGGGCTCCGCGATCGAAGATTTCCGCAGGCCGGACCGCGTGGTCGTGGGCTGCGATACGGACCGGGCACGCGGCGTGCTGACCGAGATCTACCGCCCGCTCTATCTCAACGAGACGCCGATCCTGTTCACCTCGCGCGAAAGCAGCGAGCTGATCAAATATGCCGCGAACGCATTTCTCGCGACGAAGATCACCTTCATCAACGAAATGGCGAATATCTGCGAGAAGGTCGGCGCTGACGTGAAGGACGTGGCGCGC
>DATIVW010000057.1:0-5063 GCA_035465595.1 Rhizomicrobium sp.
GGTGTATTCGGCCAGCGTGCCAGCAACGATCAGCGCCTGCTGGCGGATGCCGCTGATGCGCTCGTCGATCAGGCTGCGCCCGCTCGTCTGCACGATCAGCACGCCGCCGATCAGTATGATCAGCGCAACGGCATTGAAGAAGATGATGCGCCGCGTGAGTGCCGAGAAGCGGGTGAATCCGGGGTCCACGCGCCGCCACTATTCCTTGTAGCGGTAACCGACGCCGTAAAGCGTTTCGATGGCGTCGAAATTGTCGTCGATTGCCTTGAACTTCTTGCGCAGGCGCTTGATGTGGCTGTCGATGGTGCGGTCGTCGACATAGACCTGGTCGTCGTAGGCCGCGTCCATCAGGTTGTCGCGGCTCTTCACAAAGCCGGGCCGCTGCGCCAGGCATTGCAGGATGAGGAATTCGGTGACGGTGAGGCGCACCGGTTTTCCGTCCCACGTGCATTCGTGGCGCTGCGGATCGAGCGCGAGCTTGCCGCGCACCAGTGCTTCCTTCTTCGGCTCGGGTGCGGCGCCGGGCGCGGCGACCTGTTTGTTGCCTTCGTTGCGGCGAAGCACGGCCTTCACCCGCTCCAGGAGCAGGCGCTGGGAAAAGGGCTTGCGGATATAATCGTCGGCGCCGGCGTTGAGGCCCATCAGCTCGTCGATCTCTTCATCCTTGGAGGTGAGGAAGATGACGGGCAGGTCGCCCGCCTGGCGCAGGCGGCGCAACAGCTCCAGGCCGTCCATGCGCGGCATCTTGATGTCGAGGATGGCGAGATCGGGCGGCGACGCGGAAAGCCCCGTCAGGGCAGCGGCGCCGTCCGAGAAGGTTTTCACCTGATAGCCTTCCTGCTCCAGCAGCATGCTGACGGAGGTCAGGATGTTCTTGTCGTCGTCCACCAGCGCGATTGTCGCCATTGATTCCCGTCCGCTCGCTCCGCGACCAATATAAAGAGGGGCGCCGCAAAGCCCAAATTACGCCGAGTCGGCCTGACAGGCTGCAGGGGCTGCCCTAGACGAACTCCACCTTCAGGATCTCGTAGGAGCGCGCGCCGCCGGGGGCCGCTACTTCCACGCTGTCGCCCTTGCTTTTGCCGATAAGCGCGCGGGCGATGGGCGAGGAGATCGAGATGCGACCCTTCTTGATGTCCGCCTCGTGGTCGCCGACGATCTGATACTTCTTCTTCTCGTCGGTGTCCTCGTCGACAAGCGTGATCGTGGCGCCGAATTTCACGGTGGTGCCGGACAGCTTGGCCACGTCGATGATGTCGGCGCGGCCGATCATGTCTTCCAGCTCCATCACGCGCCCTTCGATGAAGGACTGCTTTTCCTTCGCGGCGTGGTATTCCGCGTTCTCAGAGAGATCGCCATGCGCGCGTGCTTCGGCGATGTGCTTGATGATCTCGTGGCGGTCCACGTTCTTGAGCTGGTTGAGTTCGTCTTCGAGGACCTTCAGTCCCGAAGCGGTCATCGGAATGCGTTCCATGGCACCTATAACGTCCTAAGTGTCAAAAGCGCCCCTTCCGGCCGGGAAAGGACCGGATCGGACGCTCTGAATTCTGCTAAGTACTTGTTACGCCGGGACTTTCTCTATTGCCCAATCAGCGATCACGTCATGAATTGTAGGATTGAAGGGGGGCCACTTCAAGGGACCCCTCCCGCAGCGCGCGGATGGCCTGGGTGGCGGCGGCGGCCCCCGCGATCGTCGTGTAGTAGGGAACCTTCTGGTGCAGCGTCGTGCGTCGGATGGAGAAGGAGTCTGCCAGTGACTGCGTGCCTTCGGTGGTGTTGAAGACAAGCTGCACTTCGCCGTTCTTGATCGCATCCACGATGTGCGGGCGGCCTTCGAGCACCTTGTTGACGGTCTTCACTTCCAGGCCACTGTCCCGCAGGTACTGCGCGGTGCCGCGCGTGGCGATGATCTCGAAACCCATGTCGATGAGATCGCGGACTGGCTGCAGCGCGTATTCCTTGTCGGCATCCTTCACGGAGATGAACACGACGCCGGAATGGGGCAGGCGCAAACCCGCCCCGACCTGCGCTTTTGCGAAGGCGCGGCCGAAATTCTCGTCCAGCCCCATCACCTCGCCCGTCGATTTCATTTCGGGGCCGAGCACCACGTCCACGCCGGGGAAGCGGTTGAACGGCATCACCGCTTCCTTCACCGCGATGTGGTTCGGGTTCGGGCGCTTCAGATTGAACGACGCCAGCTTCTCGCCCGCCATGACGCGCGCGGCGATGGCGGCGACGGGCAGGCCGATGGCCTTGGCCACGAACGGCACCGTGCGGCTGGCGCGCGGATTGACTTCGAGCACGTAGATCTCGCCGTCCTGCACTGCGTATTGGACGTTCATCAGCCCGCGCACGTTCAGCGCCTTGGCCATCGCGATGGTCTGGCGCTCGATCTCGGCGATGATGGCCTTGGGCAGGGAGTGGGGCGGGATCGCGCAGGCGCTGTCACCGGAATGCACGCCGGCTTCCTCGATGTGCTCCATGATACCGGCGATGAAGACGTTTCCGTCGCTGTCGCCGATGGCGTCCACATCCACCTCAATGGCGTGATGCAGGAAGCCGTCAATCAGCACGGGGTTGTCGCCGGAGATGCGGAAGACGTCGCCCTGCGCCACGGTGGTCTTGAGGGAGGCCTCGTCCGGCACCACGACCATGCCGCGGCCGCCCAGCACATAGGAAGGACGCAGGATGATCGGAAAGCCGATCTCCTTCGCCGCGGCAATGGTCTCGTCCGGCGTCATGGCGGTCGCGTTCTTCGGCTGCTTGAGCTTCAGCTCATTGAGCAGCACCTGGAAACGCTTGCGGTCTTCCGCGAGGTCGATGGCGTCGGCGCTGGTGCCAAGGATCGGCACGCCTTCATCCTTCAGGATGTTGGCCAGCTTCAGCGGCGTCTGTCCGCCGAACTGCACGATCACGCCCGCGAGCGTTCCCTTGCTTTGCTCGATGCGCACAATCTCCAGCACGTCTTCGGCGGTGAGCGGCTCGAAATAAAGCCGGTCGGAGGTGTCGTAGTCGGTGGAAACGGTTTCGGGATTGCAGTTGACCATGATGGTCTCGAAACCCTGCGCCGACAGCGAGAACGCAGCGTGGCAGCAGCAATAGTCGAACTCGATGCCCTGGCCGATGCGGTTGGGCCCGCCGCCGAGGATGATGATTTTCTTCTTGTCGCTCGGCCGGGCTTCGTTTTCGGCGGCGCCGGAGACCGGCGTCTCATAGGTCGCATACATGTAAGGCGTGATCGCGGCGAATTCGGCGGCGCAGCTATCGATGCGCTTGAATACCGGGTGCACGCCGAGGACGCGCCGCAATTCGCGCACGTCCTTCTCCTTGCGGCCGATCAGCCTGGCAAGACGCGCGTCTGAGAAGCCCATCGCCTTCAGGCGGCGCAGGCCATCCGCATCGCTCGGCAGGCCGTTGGCGCGGATATCCGTCTCGACGGCGAGGATCTGCGCGATCTCGTTCAGGAACCACGGATCGTATTTGGCGATGGCGGCGACATCTTCCACCGGCATGCCGTTGCGCAGCGCCTGCGCGGCAACGCGCAAGCGGTCCGGCGTGGCTTTGGCGAGCGCGGCGCGCATGGAGTCCTTGTCGTCCGGCAGGTCGATCTCATCAAAACCGGTGAGGCCGGTTTCCATGGAGCGCAGCGCCTTTTGCACCGACTCGGCGAAGGTGCGGCCGATCGCCATGGCTTCGCCGACCGATTTCATGGAAGTGGTGAGGATCGGCTCCGCGCCCGGGAATTTCTCGAAGGCGAAGCGCGGGATCTTGGTCACCACATAATCGATGGTCGGCTCGAACGAGGCGGGCGTGACCTTTGTGATGTCGTTCTGCAATTCGTCCAGCGTGTAGCCGACGGCGAGCTTCGCCGCGACCTTGGCGATAGGAAAGCCCGTGGCTTTCGACGCCAGCGCGGAGGAGCGCGACACGCGCGGGTTCATCTCGATCACGACCATGCGCCCGTCCGCCGGATTCACCGCGAACTGCACGTTCGATCCGCCGGTCTCCACGCCGATCTCGCGCAGCACCGCGATCGAGGCGGAACGCATCCGCTGATATTCCTTGTCCGTGAGCGTGAGGGCAGGGGCGACGGTGATGCTGTCGCCGGTGTGCACGCCCATCGGGTCCACATTCTCGATGGAGCAGATGATGATGGCGTTGTCGGCGCGGTCGCGCACGACTTCCATCTCATATTCCTTCCAGCCTAGCACCGATTGCTCGATCAGCACTTCGTTGGTGGGCGAGGCGTCGAGACCCGCTTCCACGATCTCGAAGAACTCTTCGCGGTTGTAGGCGATGCCGCCGCCGGTGCCGCCGAGCGTGAAGCTGGGGCGGATGACGGCGGGCAGGCCGACTTCATCCAGCGCCTGCAGCGCGTGGGCGAAGGCTTCCGGCGAAAGCTCCATGATCGGATTGTTCTGGCCGTCATAGAGGAAGTTGCCGTGATCGTCCTTCTTGTGACGCAGGTAGCCCTTCAGCGTCACGCCGGTCGGCACGTCCAGCCCGATCTTCATCATCGCCTGGCGGAACTGTTCGCGGTCTTCCGCCTTGTCGATGGCGTTGGCCGATGCGCCGATCAGCTCGACGTCGTATTTCTCCAGCACGCCGCGCTTGCGCAGAGAGAGCGCCGTGTTGAGCGCGGTCTGTCCGCCCATGGTGGGCAGCAGCACGAATTTCTTGTCGGCGGGAACATTCGGCTTCTCGCGCGCGATGACCTTTTCGACGAATTCCGGCGTGATGGGCTCGATATAGGTCGCGTCCGCCATGTCCGGGTCGGTCATGATGGTGGCGGGGTTGGAGTTCACCAGCACCACGCGGTAGCCCTCGGCCCGCAGCGCCTTGCACGCCTGCGCGCCGGAGTAATCGAACTCGCAGGCCTGCCCGATGACGATGGGGCCTGCGCCGATGATCAGGACCGTGTGGATGTCTTGGCGTTTGGGCATCTTTTCTCGCGCGCGGATGGCCACACGCGATTCGGCGTGTTTGGCCCGGTGAGATTGCAGGTTAAGGGGACCGTCTAGACCCTTGATCGGGCAACCGCAACCCTCGAATTGCCGCAGTGC
>DATIVW010000058.1:0-7060 GCA_035465595.1 Rhizomicrobium sp.
AGCCTTCTGCGCGTCGCGAAAGTTTCCGTCCGCGAGCGCGGACATGCACCAGATAAGAAGGCCCAGCTGCTCGTGTCCGTCATTGTCTTCGCCCATCTGGCGCGAAGGCGAGCCGGCGAGCCCCGGCGGAACGGATGCGGATCTTTCCGGTGTCATCGTCGCGTGCGGGGAAGCCTGCCCCGCGGCAGATGCCGGGGCGGCGGCTGCGAGCAGCACGCCGGCGAGCAGCGCGGCGAGGAGAGCGCCGGATTTCATCGGGCCGTATATCCTCCATCGATGACCAGCTCTGCGCCGGTGACGAACTTCGCTTCGTCCGATGCGAGATAGACCGCGCCCCACGCGATGTCGTCGGGCTCGCCGATATGGCCGAGCGGATGCAGTGCATCGGTCGCCTTGCGGCCTTCGCTGACATCGCCCGCCGCAGCCAGGTGATGCTGCACCATGGGCGTCCAGATGAAGCCGGGATGGATCGAATTCACCCGGATGCGGTCCGGGGCATAGAGCATCGCGTCTGTCTTGGTCATCAGCCGCACGGCGCCCTTGGAGGCGTGATAGGGCGGAACGTCGGGTGCGCCGACCAATCCATAGATCGAGGAAAGATTGATGATGCTGCCGCCGCCGGCCTTTCGCAGTAGCGGAATCGCATGCTTGGTGCCGAAGAAGACACCTTTCACGTTGATGCCCTGCACGAAATCCCATTCGGCTTCGCTGATTTCGTGCGTCGGCTTGTTCGCGCCCGAGACGCCGGCGTTGTTCACGACGACATCGAGCCTGCCGAAATGCCGGGCGACGGCGGCGAACACCGATGCGACATCCGCCTCTTTGGAGACGTCGCAATGCCAGTACTTCGCGGCGAACCCGCGGCCCGCGAGATCCTTCTCGAAGGCCCGGCCGTCATCGTCCAGGACGTCGAGGATAGCGACCTTGGCGCCCTCTTCCGCCATCCGCAGCGCGGTGGCCCGGCCAAGGCCCAGCGCGGCGCCGGTGATCAAGGCGACTTTTCCGGAAAGCCTGTTCATGGGTACCTCCTTGCCGATCCCAAAAGGTTGGCAAAAAGCCCGGTACCGCTTGATGATTCAGGTCAAAGGACGAGCGCCGACCGGAAGAGATAGCCGCTCCACAGGCCGGCCAGCAGAATCAGCAGGCCGGCCGAAACCCGCGTCGCAAAGCCGCGCGTGCCGGTCGCGAAACTGAGCGGAATCTTGACCAGCATGTTCGTCGTCAGGGCAAAGAGGATTGCCATGTCTGCGGTGGCAAGGTCCGTTTTTCCGTTCGCCGAGAGCGTGCCGATGGCGGCGCCCACCGCGTGGACATCGATAAGTCCGGAGATCGCGGCTCCCGCCTCGATGCCACTCGCGCCGAAGAATGTCGCCAGCACATTGGTGACGCCGCCGAACACGGCCATCAGGAACACGAACGCCGCGAGCGTCTTGACGTCGAACGCGCTTCCCGAGGTGAGAGCCAGCGGTCCCTTGGGAAAGGCCCGCATCGACAATCCGGCAACGTAGGCAAGCATGCCGGCAAAGGCGCACCCCAGCGGGATGGCGATGGGCCCGAGCAGCGACGTGTCGGTGACCGCCACCAGCGCGGTCAGATAGATGAGAGCACCGAGCGTCGATGCCGCCGCCGCAGCGGCGGATGGCACGGCGATGCTGTCCTGGCTGCGCGAGCGCGCGCCCATCGCCGCGATCGCAGTGGAACTGGATACGAATCCCGATGCAAATCCCGCTGCCACGAGTCCGATCTTCGGACCCAGGAGCCGGCTTGCCGCATAGCCCGCGCCGCTCAGCCCGATCAGAACCACGACGAGCCGCCACATCGCGAAGGGATTGATGAGACCGAACGGATCGACCGTCTTGTCCGGCAGCAGGGGCAGAATGACCAGGGCGGCGATGGCGAAGATCAGGCCATTGCGCAACTCGTTCTCGGTCAGCACGTCGCGCACGAGGCGGTGCAGCGGTTCGCGCCACGCCAGCAGGACCGTGACCATGACGCCGATGGCGAGCGCGGCCGTGAGGTCGCGCTGCACTTCCGCGCCGAGCAGGAACGTCGCGACCATGGCGACTTCCGTGGTCAGCCCCGGATCGCGGCGGTCGCCGAACCAGTATGCGGCGAGCGCGGCGGCGCCGACGAACGCGCCGCCGACAAGGACAAGCTCCACCGATTTCGATTCCGCCGCGAGGCCTCCGAGCAATCCGATCAGCGCGAAGGTCCGAAGACCCGCCGCGCCGCGACTCGCGCCATCGCGCTTGCGCCGTTCGCGCTCGATGCCGATGAGCGCGCCGATCGCCAGCGCCGTCAACAGCCGCCAGACGGGCGTGGCAAACAGCGTCTGCAATTCGGGCGTCATCATCTGCCGCCCTCGCCTGGCTGCATCAATGCGATATGAAGACCGGAACCGGCGGTGCAGACAAGATGCTGCGCGTCGCCCCACCGAGAACGAACTCCAGCATCCGGTTGTGCCCGAAGGCGCCCATCACCAGCAGGTTGGCCTTGTGCGATGTGACGTAGTGACCGATCGCATCGCCGATCGGACGATCGTTCACGTCGACGGTGTCATAGACCGCTTCCACGCCATGGGCCTTCAGATGCCGCTGCAGATCGTCGATGGGAAGGTGATCCTTGAACGTCTTCTCCTTGGCGAACACGACCACGCGCACATGGTTCGCCATCTTGAGAATGGGCATCGCATCGGCCAGGGCGCGCGACGCTGCCCTGCCGAAATCCCAGGCGACGACAGCGCGATCGATCGCGAAGGACTTGGGGCCCTTCTCTGCCACTGCCGGCAGGAGGATGGCCGGACGGCCGGAGCCGAAGATCACTGCTTCGTTGAAGAGCTCGTCCAGCCCGATCATTTCCGGCACGGGCAGGAACGTCAGGTCGCGCTGGCGCGCATGTTCGATGATGTGCTCGGAAGACGGCAGGGGCGTGGTCGCTTCCATCAGCTTCTCGCGGAATACGCCCTGGGCCTTGGCGATCTTTTCGAACCGCTCCAGCGAAGCCTTGGCGGCATCGGCGCTTTTCTGCAGCGCGCCGTCGATCATGCTGGGGACATCGATCAGCCACTCGCCGTGCGAATAGGACCTCGAAAAGCTCTTGCGTTCCAGGACCTGAACGAGCGCGGAGATTCCCGCGCCCAACCGGTCGGCGATGGCGACGGCCTGGTCTATGACATAATCCGGCGTCGTGTCGGGATAGCTCGACAGCGCCAGCAGGGTATCCTTGTAGGTCGTCATTCTCGCCTCCTTGTGCCGGCGCAGAATGATGGCACGCGCCGCCGGCGGCGTTGAGACGGATCAACGGCCCGTGAAACATTGTGACCGCAGCGCCGATTGACCGGTTTTCAGGCCGCGCGCGGGGTTTCGCCGGGATGGGTTCCTGCCCTTTGCGGCAGCACCAGCACCAGCAGGAGGATCACGAGCGCCAGCACAGCCGACGCGACCGGACGGCTCAGGTTCAATCCGCCGTGGTTGAGCGGCTTGTCCAGCAAATCGCCCACCGTGGCGCCAAGCGGCCGCGTGAGGATGAAAGCCGCCCAGAAGAGCAGCACCCGCGAGATATTGGTCCGGAAGTAGAGGATCGCGATGATCGCCAGGGCCGCGCCGAAGATGAGCGCGCCTCCCGCAAAGCCCACGCCCGCATCGTCCGCCATCCAGTCGCCGAGCGCGGTGCCGAGTGTCTGGGAGAATGTGATCGTCGCCCAGTAGAACGCCTCCACCTTCGGTGTGCTGACCGTGTCGACGGATACCGTTCCTTCCGACCAGAACCAGAGTCCGAGGCAGGCAAGCACGCAAGCCAAAAGCACGGTTGAACCGCCGACATAGCCGATCCCCAGCGAGCGATCGGCGAAATCGGCCATCGTGGTGCCGGCCGTCGTCGAGGCGATGATCGTGAGCCAGTAGAGAAGCGGATGGAATTTCTTCGCGCCGATCTGCAGCACGACCAGCACCACCAGCGCAGTCAGGAAGATCGCCGTGCCGACAAGATAACCCAGGTTCATCGTCATGGTGACGGTATCGCCGCCGGTCTCGCCGAGCGTGGTGGCCAGGATCTTGATGATCCAGAAGCCGATCGTAACCGCCGGAACTTTGCTCAAAACAGCCTGGCTATCCACGCATTCTTCTCCCGCGACCTTCAAAACGTCATCAACAATGCTGCATACCATGACATGCGTCCGGTCTCGGCCGCATTCTGCAGTCCCGGTCCGTACGATCCCATCAGATGGTAATGCTCGCAGGCTTCATCTGTTCGTCGGGAATGGCATCAAGCCCTTCTAACGCGTTCCGGCTTTCATGGGCGAGACAAGTTACGGGTTGCCGCCTCCGAAATGATGGGTTGCCTGAAGGAAAGACGGGCGCGCGGGAAAGCAAATTGCGCAGGCATGGCGGCAATTCGGCGGAAATTGCGCCCCGTTGCTTCGGCCGCCGGTTCTAAAGTATTTGCTTGGCGGCGTGACCCCGTAGCTCAGCAGGATAGAGCAGCGGTTTCCTAAACCGCAGGCCGGGTGTTCGAATCTCCCCGGGGTCGCCACCTTTTCCGATCACGCGCATGAGCGTGTCGAAATAGAATCTCTCCATCTTATACAAAGCGTCGCGCTTCCCGCATGCGGTCCCCCCTTGCCTTGAAATGGCCTTGGTTCCGGCAGGAACCGGGCCACTTCTGCGGGAACGGCCCTCGCAGTTCCCCCGTTTGCACCATAAGCGCGCTCAGGCGCGCCGGCCCCACAAACGAGGAAACGACATGACAAAGACAACCATTCGTACCGCGCTGCTCTGCGGCGCGCTGGCATTTTCGACTTCGGCATTCGCGCAGTTGGGCGGCGTCGGCCAGGCGGTCGGCGGCATCGGCGGCGGCGTGAACAACACGATGAACGGCGCGACCCAAATCGGTCCCCAGATCGGCCCCGCGGCGCCCACGATCAACAACACCGCGAGCGGAATGACCCAGATCAATCCCACCGATCCCTCGGCTTCGGCGAGCGATGACCTGAACGCGCGCACGAAGGCGAACACCAAGCGCACGACCACGAACATCACCGACAAGGCGACCGGCGCGGCGCAATCGACAGAGTCGACGGCCAATGGTGCGTTGAACGGTGCGGAGAACCGCGCGCAATCGGCGACCAACCGCGCCGAGACTGCGTCTGACCGTCAGGTCAATGGCAGCGCTTCGGGCAGCGCGGACGTCAACGGCAACACGGTCGGCGGCAGTGCCAGCGTCAGCGGCTCGACGGCTTCGCCCGGCGTGACCGGCACGGTGAACAACACCGCAGGCAGCGCAATGGGCGCCGCGAACGGCGCCGTCAGCGGCGCGGAGAGCACTGCCAATGGCGCTGCGAACACCGCGACCGGCCTTGCCAATGGCGCGGTGCCGGACGCGGGCGTGAGCGCCGCCGCTTCGGGCAGCGCATCGGGAAGTGCCTCGGCAACGCCGGCCCGCTCGCACAAGCACCGCACGCCACGCACGGCCACACCAGCCAGCAGCAGCACGACACCGCAGAAATAAACGGCGGCAATCGGAGTGGGACAGGGCCGGTGCTCGCGCGCCGGCCTTTTCCTGTTTCACGGCCTCTATTTCGCCAGCCGCGCCTGGCCATCGGGCGTGTAGAAGAACACGACGTCGCGGTCAGGCCGCGCCAGCTTTTTGTCCTTGTTCTTGTATTCGAAGCTTTCCAGCAGGTCGCGGATGATCTCCAGCCGCGCAATCTTCTTCACATCGGTCTGTACGATGCGCCACGGCGCGCCCGGATGATCGGTGCGGTCGAACGTCTCGTCGCGCGCGCTGGAATATTCTTTCCACATCTTCTGCGCCCTGGCGTCCACAGGCGAGATTTTCCATTGCGTGAGCGGGTCGTCCTCGCGCTCGGCAAGGCGCTTCTTCTGCTCATCCCGGCTGATGTCGAGATAGTATTTGCGGATCACGATCCCGTCCCGCGCCAGCATGTCCTCGAAGGGAATCACGGATTCATAGAAGGCTTCGAGCTGCTTCTTCGTGCAGAAGCCCATCACCTGCTCCACGCCGGAGCGGTTGTACCAGGAGCGGTTGAAGATCACGAACTCCCCGCCCGAGGGCAGGAAGGGAACGAAGCGCTGGAAGTACCATTGGGTTTCCTGCGTGTTCGACGGCTTGCCCGGCGCGTGCACGCGCGTCTCGCGCGGGCTCATGTGGTGGGTGATGCGCTTGATGGCGCCATCCTTGCCCGCGGCATCGCGGCCTTCGAGGATGACAAGCACCTTGCTGCCGCCAGCGATCAGATCCCTTTGCAGCTTGACGAGTTCTATCTGGAGGGCGCGCAGCGTCTTTTTGTAGTGACGGTCGCGGCCGTCATCGTCATCGTCGTCGTTATCGTCGTGATGTTTATTGTGCCTGGCCATGCGGGGATTAGAGGGTCTGTTCGGTGCGACTGCAACCTAAACCCGCGACCACGGCAACACGTTCCCGTCCAGGCGTTTTGCCGCGATGCCGAAGACCTGCGCCAGCACCGCGTCGGAGAGCACGTCCGCCGGCGCGCCCTGCCCGGTCACATGACCGTTCTGCAACACGACGATCTCGTCGCAATAGCGCGAGGCCAGCGGGAGGTCGTGCAGGGTGATCGCCACCGCCACGCCGCGCGCCGCTTCGGCCCGCAGCAGCTCCATCAGGCGAAGCTGATGCGCGGGATCCAGATGCGCCGCCGGCTCGTCGACCAGCAATATCGGCGCCTGGGTCGCCAGCGCACGGGCAAGCAGCACGCGCGCCCGTTCGCCCGCCGAAAGCTCTGTGAAGCGCCGCGCCGCGAATTGCAGAACATCGGCGCGCGCCATCGCATCCTGCACCGCTGCGGCCCCGTTATCGTGCGCGCCATGCGGCAGCCGGCCCAGCGCCACCAGCCGGTGCACGAGCATGGGCCACTGCACCGCGCTTTCCTGCGGCAGGTAGGCGATGGAGCGGGCCAGCCATTCGCGCGAGCACGCGCGCAGATCGCGATCCAGCACGCGCGCCACCCCGCCATCATGCGGCAGGTATCCCATCGCGACGCGCAGCAGCGTCGTCTTGCCCGCGCCGTTCGGCCCGACGATGC
>DATIVW010000059.1:0-19957 GCA_035465595.1 Rhizomicrobium sp.
TTCGGTCGATATTTCGCGCATTTCCGCAATATTGCCGTTGCAGTGGAGCACCACATCGCAGCCCGCGAACAGCGACGCTTTGGCGCGGTAGTCCAGTGACCCGGACAAGGCCTGCATTGAAAGGTCGTCGGAGATCAAAAGTCCTTCGAATCCGATCTCCCCGCGGATCACGTCCCGAATCAGTTTGGGACTCGTCGTGGCCGGGCGCTGGATGTCGATCGCCTCGTAGACAACGTGTGCCGTCATCGCGAGCGGGCAAAAATTCAGGCTCCGGAAAGTGACGAAATCCGTTGCGCTCAATTCGTCCGCCGGCGTGGAAACCCGAGGCAGCGAAAGATGGCTGTCCGCGCCGGCGCGGCCGTGACCGGGGATGTGCTTCATCACGGGAAGGACACCACCCTCGATCATCCCCTCGATGACGGCCCTTCCCAGATCGATGATGACCGAAGGGTCGTTGCCATAGGCGCGATCCCCGATGATGTCATGCGCGCCCTCGACCGGGACATCGAGCACGGGAACGCAGTCGACATTGATGCCAAGGCCGACCAGATCGTGCGCCATGAGCCGCGCGTTCAGGTAGGCAGCTTCACGTGCCTCCTCCGGAGCAATATTGTGCAGTTCGGCGAAGCGCAACGCGGCGGGACGCTCTTTCCAGTTTGGCGGCTTCAGGCGCGCGACGCGTCCGCCCTCCTGATCTATCAGCACGGGTGCGGTTGGATCGGAGACCGTTTCGCGAAGCGCGGCGACCAGGCTTCGCACCTGGACCGGATCGACGATGTTGCGTCCAAACAGAATGAAACCCCAAGGCCGGATGTCGCGGAAGAATTCGCGCTCATCGGCCACAAGCTCTGTTCCGATACATCCGAAGATCGCGCGTGAGCGCGGCTTGCTCATGATCGCTTCTATTTCGACACGAGGCAGCTGCCGCCGTCGGCCTTGAGCTTTTCACAGAAGCTTGCCGCCGCCGACTTGTCGGCGAAGGACCCCATGCGCAGGCGATACCAGATGCCCTTGTCGCCCAGGTCGGCCTTGCGGACGTCCTCCGAATAGGCGCTGGCCATCGGATGCTTGCCCTTGAACGCTTTCCAGGCCGCGTCGGCGTCTTCCTGGGACTTGTAAGCGCCAATCTGGAGCACGTAAGAGCCCGCAGGCGCAGGCATCGTCTCCGTGGGTTTGGCAGCGGACGGTGGCGGCAACGCGGCCACCTCCACCGGCTTGGACGCCGGTTGCGACACCGCCGGCACAGGTTTCGCTTCAACCGGCTTCGCCGCTGCTGCGGCCGGCTTCTCCGCCGGCTTTGCGGCAGGCGCCTGAGCCATCGCCACCGGCTTCGCAGCCGGTGTCGCCGCGACCGGAGCCGGCTTGGAGGTCACCGGCGCAGGCGCCGGTTTCTCGACGGCGGTGGGTGGCGGCGGCACGCTTTCGTTGTCGGAGGTGTCGTCTTCCGGCGCGGGCTGCTGATAGATCTTCAGGCTGTGCGTCGTGTCCGAGCCGTCCGCGGCGGCTTCCTTAACGGGACCGGGTGCCGCGACGATCATGCGGGGCGCATCGGCCCGGCCACGCTGGACCCCCTGGCTATAGGCAAGCCAGACCACGCCGCCGAAGGCCGCCAGAACCAGCAGCGCGATCACGATCAGCAACGGAAGGCGGGAGCCCTCTTCGTCAATCTCCTGGTCGTCCTCGTCGAAGACGCGCACGTCATCGGACTTGGGCTCGTAAACGCCGCGCTCGAAGCTGGGCATGGAATTCCTCGACGAATCTGGAACTTCGTAAATCTACCACCCGAAACAGGCCGAATCACGACGTTCAAAAGCTACAGGACGATCTCTTTGTGGAAGACACGGCCATATTCATGCAAGGCATAATTGTCCGTCATCCCGGCGATATAGTCACGAACCACCGATACCGTGCGTGCGTCACCCTTCTCGCCGCAGGCTCTCGCCCAGTCGGCGGGCAATTTGGCGGGATCGCCGGAAAATGCCTCGAACAGCGCCGTAACGACGTCCTTCGCCCGCGTCATGGGTCTCATCACCTGCGGATGACGGTACATGCGGGCGAAGAGAAATTCCTTAAGGGCTCGAACCTGCGTCGTCATTCCGCCCGAGAACGCGGCAGTTGCCTTCGGCTGGGAGCGGATGTCGGAAACCGTCTTGGGAGACGCTGCGTGAAGTCTGGAGCGCGTCTCTGACAACAGGTCGATGATGAGAGTGCTCATCAGCCGCCGCACGATCTCGCCGATCAGACGGCCCAATTCGATCTCGCCGAAAAGCGCGACGATTTCCGCGACCTGCGGGCCCACGATCGGCGCTTCGCGCAGATCGGCGATTGTGAAGAGCTCGGCCCGCAATCCATCGTCGATGTCGTGGTTGATGTAGGCGGTGTCATCCGCCAGCGCGGCAACCTGTGCTTCCAGTCCCGGCCAGGTCCCAAGGTCCATGGGCCATCTGGCGTTGAACGACGCTATGGGCCCTGGAATGGGCTTCAGCGCCGCTGTGATCGGCCCATTATGCTTGACCATTCCTTCCAGGGTTTCCCATGTCAGGTTGAGGCCGTCGAACGCCGCATAGCGGTGTTCGATCTGGGTCACGAGTTTCAGTGCGTGGGCATTGTGGTCGAAGCCCCCGAACGAGAGGGTGGCGGCATTCAGCGCCTCCTCTCCGGCATGGCCGAAGGGCGTGTGGCCCAGGTCGTGGGCAAGAGCCACCGTTTCGGCGAGATCTTCGTCGAGAGCGAGGACACGGGCGACGGAGCGGGCGATCTGCGCGACCTCCAGCGAGTGTGTGAGCCGCGTCCGGAAATAGTCGCCTTCGTGCTGCACGAAGACCTGCGTCTTGTGCTTCAGCCTGCGAAATGCTGCCGAGTGTATGATCCTGTCGCGGTCGCGGCCGTAACAGGTACGGGTTGCGCTTTCGGGTTCCTCGAAATAGCGGCCGCGGCTGTCCTTCGGGCGGGTCGCATAGGAAGCGCGCTCGGCGGGAGGCTCAAAAAGTGGCGGCATAAGCCTGCCCAAGGGCATGCTGGAAACCTCGATTCAACACGACTACATATAGGCCATGATTGCTGACGCCGCCTCCCCCGTGACCGTTTCGGCCAGTGCCGCCAAGCGGATTGCCGAAATCCTGAAAGCCGAGGCCTCGCCGGCCATGCTGCGCGTCGCCGTCACCGGCGGCGGCTGCTCGGGGTTCCAGTACAATTTCACCATCGACGACACCAAGATGGACGACGATCTGGTCGTCGCCCGTGATGGCGCCACGGTCCTCGTTGATCCGGTCTCGCTCGATTTTCTCAAGGGCGCCGAGATCGACTTCGTGGACGATCTGATCGGCGCCGCGTTCAAGATCAACAATCCGAACGCCACCTCGTCCTGCGGCTGCGGGACGAGCTTTTCGGTCTGACGGCCCCGTGAAAATCGCGACCTGGAACGTTAACTCGATCCGCATCCGCGTGGACGCCGCCGTGGCATGGCTGAAGGAAGCGCAGCCCGATGTGGTTGCCCTTCAGGAACTGAAATGCACCGACGAGCAGTTCCCGAAGGAGCCCTTCGAGGCCCTCGGCTATAATTGCGCCGTACACGGACAAAAGACCTACAACGGCGTCGCCATCCTTTCGAAGCGTCCGATGGACGATGTGACGCCGCGCCTGCCGGGCGGCAACGGCGACGACCATGCCCGCTATATCGAGGCGATCGTTCCGGGGGAGAAAGGCGTTGTTCGCGTCGCCTCGATCTACGCACCGAACGGCAATCCCATCGGCACCGAGAAGTTTACCTACAAGCTCGGGTGGCTCGAACGGCTCAACGCCCGCGCGAAGGACTTGCTCAAACTTGAGGAACCGGTCGCGCTGATGGGCGACTACAACGTGATCCCGACGCCCGATGACGTCTACGATGCCAAGGCGTGGCTGAACGATGCGCTGTTCCAGCCGGAGTCGCGCGCTGCGTTGCGCCGACTGGAAAATCTCGGTTTCACCGACACGATCCGGGCCTGCCATCCGGAACCGCACCTCTACACATTCTGGGACTATCAGGCCGGCGCCTGGCAGAAAGACCATGGCATCCGCATCGATCACATCATGCTTTCGCCGCAAGCCGCGGATCACCTGAAATCCAGCGGCATCGACAAGCACGTGCGCGGCCGCGACAAGCCATCGGACCATGTTCCGGTGTGGTGCGATCTGGCGATCTAGCGGAGCTCTTCGTTCGCGTCCCGCTCGAACAGCGCCTCGAGGCTGGTCAGGTTCATACCGTGCTTGAGCCAGTTGTAGGGTGTCAGGTTCACGGACTTGATCATCGTGCGCTCGATCTCCCCATCGGAATACAGATCGAAATCAAGCATGTTAATGCAGCCGGTGTCCTGCTCGAAGGCGCCCGTCGCATTCGGCCCGGCGCCGCAAGCCCAGCTCAAAAGAAGGCGATTTATTCCTTCATGCGCCACGACTAGCGCCGTATGCCAACCCTGCTCGCGCAATAGGCGGCGAATCGATTTCACGGCGCGCGCCTGCGCGTCCTCCGCCGGCTCGGCACCTTCGATTGCGCGATCGCTATGGCGGGTTACGCCGTGCTCAAACTGGCCGCGCATCAGTTCGACCAGCTCTTCGCGGCTGTTGACCTTGGGAAATCTTCCGTTGCCGCGCTCGACCAGCCCTTCGTCGATTTCCAGTTGCGGCGGGCTTTTCTGAGCCGCCAGCACGTAGGAAGCCGTTTCATGTGTGCGCGGGTAGCCGGAACATACGGCCCGATCGAGCTTCACATGGCTGAGCGCGAGGCCCGCAGCTTCGGCTTGCAGACGGCCACGCTGCGTGAGCGGCACGACGTTGATCCCACCGCTCGCCACCACATGCTTGGCAAGATAGTCCACGTGCCCGTGACGCATCAGATAGATGCGTCTGCGCGCCTTAGTGCCTGGCAGTGCGCTCATGCCTTAAAACGCGCTCGCGGCCTGCAACGCCTCGATGTCGGCCTTGGAGAAGCCCCACGCCGCAAACGAACCCGCGTTGTCTACCGGTACGACGGGCTTCACTTCCGGCGCAGTGCGCGAGAAACGCGGCGCCGGTGCAGGCTGCGTTATGCCGCCAACCTCCACGAAGGTCTTGCGCGCGGCATTGTGCGGATGCTTCGGCGCTTCCGACAATGACAGCACAGGTGCGTAGCAGACATCGCTGCCCAACATGATCGCATCCCATTCATCGCGCGTCTTTGTCCTGAGGACGGCCGCGAGCTTGGCTTTCAGCGTCGGCCATGCATTACGGTCCATCTGGGCCGTGAAGGCCGGATCGGTGATGCCCGTCTTTTCCATCAGCTCCTTGTAGAACTGCGGTTCGATGGATCCGATGGCGACGAACTTGCCGTCTTTGGTTTCGTAGGTGTCGTAGAAGTGCGCACCGGAATCCAGCATGTTCGATCCGCGCTGGTCCTGCCAGATGCCCGACGCCGACATGCCGTAGAACATCGTCATCAGCGAGGCCGCGCCATCGGTCATCGCGGCGTCGACCACCTGCCCCTTGCCCGAGCGCTTCGCTTCGATGATGCCGCACGCAATGCCGAACGCCAGATAGAGCGCGCCGCCGCCGAAATCTCCGACCAGGTTGAGCGGGGGCACCGGCTTCTGTCCGGTGTTGCCCATTGCATGAAGCGCTCCGGTCAACGCGATATAATTGATGTCGTGTCCGGCGGCGTTCGCCAGCGGGCCGCTCTGTCCCCAACCCGTCATGCGGCCATAGACGAGCTTGGGATTGCGCTTGAGGCAGACGTCGGGGCCCAGGCCCAGACGCTCCATCACGCCGGGACGGAACCCTTCGATCAGCGCGTCCGCCTTGTCGACGAGCTTGAGCGCCGCTTCCACGGCTTCCGACTTCTTGAGATCCAGCGCCACCGTCTTGCGGCCGCGCAGGTAAATCTCCATTTGGGACGGCGCGCGGCCACCCTTGCGGTCGATGCGGATCACATCTGCGCCCATATCGGCAAATAGCATGGCGGCGAACGGACCCGGCCCGATGCCAGCGAATTCCACGATGCGAATGCCTTCCAGCGGACCCATGTGTGCCTCATCTCAATTGTGCCGTATTTCCCTCTTAGCTGGCGCGCCGGGGGCAGGTAAACAGAGGGCCGCGATGTCGCGCCGAGCTTTTGCAATTTTGATCGCAGGCGGTTTTCTCGCCGCCGCGAACGTTGGCTTTGCCGCTGCGGCAAGCCTGAAACCGATCTACAAGGTAGACAGTGTCGCGGCATCGGTTCGCGGCAACAAGCTTACCATCATCGCCGCTGGCGCTGTTTCAACCGGCGGCTGGAGCAAGGCGCGCCTTCGCCTGAAGCCCGGCCACAGGGCCGAAACCGACACACTGGAGTTCCAATTCGTCGCAACACCGCCTGCGCCTGACGCAATAGTCATACAAGCCCTGATCCCTGTAAGCGCCACGCTGACAACAAAACTTCCGCCCTATGGCGTGACGCAGATCAAGGTCAACGCCGAAACCAACGACGCGACCGCAGAGATCAAACACTAGAGCGACTGCGCTTCGTCGACATTGAACATCGCGCCCGTGATGGCACGCGATGCATCCGATGCCAGCAGCAGCAAGGTGCTGTCCAGGTCTTCCGGCCGCTGCAGCCGCCGTTTGGGAAACGACTGAACCTGCGCCTTGCCCTTGGCGCTTTCGAACCAGGCGTCGTTCAGCTCGGTTTCGATAAAGCCGGGGCAGATCGCGTTGACGTTGATGTCGTAACGGGCCCATTCCCGCGCCATGCATTGCGTCATCATCGCGAGACCCGCCTTGGAAATGCAGTAGGGCGCGGAACCTTGCAGCACTCGGAATGCGGTGATCGACGCGATGTTGATGATGCGTCCACCCTTCCCGCGCGCAATCATTCTCCTGCCCACGTCCTGGGCCAACAGGAACGGCGCGCGCAGGTTTGTCGCCATGACAAGATCGAAGTCGGCGGCGGGGATTTCCGCCACCGGCCCGTTCGCACTCATGCCGGCATTGTTGACCAGTATGTCGATCGGTCCGAGCGCGGCCTCCGCCTTGTCGAGCGCTGGCGCTATCTGCCGGGCATCGGTCACGTCGAGGACGGCGTCGACACTTGTTCCACCAGCGGCCTCGATCTCCTTTCGCAGTTCCGCAAGCCTTTCCGCCCTGCGCCCGGAAATCGCCACGGCGGCGCCGGCTTTGGCGAGGACACCCGCAAAGTGGCGTCCAAGGCCGCTTGTGGCGCCCGTCACGAAAGCGACGCGGCCTTTCAAATCCAATTCCATGGCGATGTCCCGGTTTAGCCCGGTGGATCGTGTGAATTCGCCCGCACGCCGTCAATGCGCTTTGCGCGCACGGACCTTTACGCTAGCGTCGCGGAATGCAGATCGACATCGTTTCCGACACGGTTTGTCCGTGGTGCTTCATCGGCAAGCGCCGTCTTGAGAAGGCGCTCGCGCTGCGGCCCGACATCCCGTTCGACATCCGTTGGCGCGCTTTTCGACTGGATCCCTCCATCCCGCTGGAAGGCGTGGATCGCAAGCAATACATGCAGGCCAAGTTTGGCAACAATCCGAACCGTCAGGCCATGCAGGAGGCGCTGCAGAAGGCCGGTGAAGGCGAAGGCATCGCTTTCGCATTCGACCGCATCTCGCGCTCACCCAACACGCTCGACTCTCACAGGCTGATCCGCTGGGCAGCCAGCGCCGGCGTCCAGAACGAGATCGTCGAGCGGCTGTTCGAGGCCTATTTCGAAGACGGACGCGACATCGGCAATCCCGATGTCCTCACCGAGATCGCTGCGGATGCGGGCATGGATTCAGCGACGGTCGCCGATCTTCTCGAACAGGGCGCCGATCGCGAGGTGATCGAAAACGAAGATGCCCTCGCCCATCGGCTCGGTATTTCCGGCGTGCCGACGTTCATCTTCCAGAACAGGTACATGGTCTCGGGCGCCCACGATCCCGAACAGCTCGTGAAGGTGATCGACACGGTTGCGGGCGAAATGGAGAAGGCGCCGGAGGACGAGGTGTCGGAAGAAGACTAGGCCGCGGCGCGAACGATGCGGTTGCGGCCTTCGCGCTTGGCGCGATAGAGCGCCTGGTCGGCCCGGTGCAACAGCTTTTCCGCGTTGTCGCCCTCGCCCTGGGATACGGCGATCCCGATGCTGATGGTCACGTTCAGGGTAGTCGGGGCGCGGCTGATCTCGATCGGAGTCGTCTCCACGCTCTTGCGCAGTCGTTCGGCGATTGTCGCCGCGAATTCAACGTCCGTGTCCGGCATGACGACAACGAACTCCTCGCCGCCATAGCGGCAGGCCAGATCGATGCCGCGGATATTGGCGGAGATGCGGTTTGCAAACTCACGCAGAACTTCGTCGCCGATATCGTGTCCGTGCGTGTCATTGACCGACTTGAAGTGGTCGATATCCATGATCAGGAACGACAGCGGCTTGCCTGACTTCTGCGCGCTCGAAATCAGGTTGTCCAGGTGACGCGCCATGTAGCGCCGGTTGTGCAGGCCGGTAAGCTGGTCGGTGATCGCCATCTCAAGGCTGAGCTGCACGTTGTGACGCAGGCGGTCCTGGTAGTTCTTCTTGCGAAGCTGTGTACGCACGCGCGCGATCAATTCGTTCTTGTCCACCGGGCGGGTGAGATAGTCGTTCACGCCCATTTCCAGGGCCTGCGTGAGCTTGCGGCGGTCGCCGTCGCTCACCAGCACGAGGATCGGCACATTACGGCCTTCCGGCAGCGAGCGGAGCTGCGAGCACAGGCGCAGGCCGTCGAAGCCGCGCAGTCCAAGGCTCACCACGATCAGGTCGAAGTCGCCGCCGCGCACGCGCACCAGCGCTTCCTCGAAACTGTCGGCGGCCGTGACTTCATTGGCCGGCGCGAGCGCGGCATTGAACCACGCAACCGACTCCGGACGGTCCTCGATGATGAGGATGCGCCCCGTCGGCGCGTTGTCGATCAGCGTCTGCGCCGGATCGATCAGGCCCATGCTCTGTCCCGTGGACTCGCGCATGCGCAACTCGTCGGTCATCATCTTCAGGCGCACGAGGCTCCGGACGCGCGCGAACAACGCGGCATCGTCGACGGGCTTGGTCAGAAAATCGTCGGCGCCGGCGTCCAGTCCGGCAACACGATCGCTGGGCTGGTCCAGCGCCGTTACCATCACCACCGGCACGTGGGCGGTCTTGGGATTGCCCTTGATCCGGCGGGCGACTTCAAAGCCGTCCATGCCGGGCATCATCACATCGAGCAGGACGATGTCGGGATCGCACTCCTCGACCTTGGCGAGGGCTTCGACGCCGTTGAACGCCGTGACGACTTCGAAATACTCGGCCGTCAGCTTGGCCTCGAGCAGCTTCACGTTCGAAAGGATGTCATCGACGACGAGAACGCGGGCTGTCATGGCGTTCTCTTATCCGATGAAGCGGCGCACGGTATCCAGGAAACTCACGACGGAAATGGGCTTGGAGATGTAAGCCTCGCAGCCGCCCTGGCGGATGACCTCTTCGTCGCCCTTCATCGCGAACGCGGTGACGGCAACGACGGGAATGCCCTTGAGGGTGTCGTCTTCCTTCAGCCACTTGGTGACTTCAAGGCCGGACACTTCCGGAAGCTGGATATCCATCAGGATGAGATCGGGATGATGCTCGCGCGCGATGTCGAGCGCTTCCATGCCGTCCTTGGTCTGGAGGATGTTGTAGCCATTGGCGTCCAGCAGGTCGTGGAAGAGCTTCATGTTGAGCTCGTTGTCCTCCACGATCAGGACCGTTTTCGTCTTGGCATCCATCACTTGATTCTCCGCGGCCCCGGGCGCTCGACCGGAATTTCGCCGGGAAATCCCGGCCGACTCATTCCGGCACCTGACTTCCGCTAGTATTAGGTCGGATGTCTTAACGCTCCCTTGACGATGCGACCCAAAATGACCCCCGCGAACGCCGAGATCCTGGCCCTGAAAGGGCTGGCTTTCCTGGCCAATTCCGATGAACCCCTGGACCGGTTCATGGCCCTTTCCGGCGCCGCCGCCGACGAACTCCGGGACCGGGCCGGCGAGCCGGAATTTCTCGCTGCGGTCGTGGATTTTCTCATGTCGGATGAGGCGCTTCTGACCGGTTTCTGCGACTCAGCGTCAATCGATCCCCAGGACCTCCAGATCGCACGCATGGCGCTTCCCGGCGCATGACCAGAACATTCCACACCCACCCGTCCACCGTCCCGCTGGATGCTGCAATGCCTCTCCTGATCGTGGACGCCGACGAGGTGATTCTGCGCTTCGCCGAGGGGTTCGACCGATTCCTCGGGGAGCGCGAATTGTTCCTCGACCTGACAACCTACCGTCTCCACGGCAACGTAAAGCGAATGGACGACAAGACGCCGGTCCTCGACGTTGAAGTGACCGCCCTGCTGGACGAGTTTCGCGCCGACCTCGACTGGCTCGATGCCGTCGAGGAAGCCGTTGACGTGCTCCACGGTCTGGCGCCGATATTGAATATCGTCGTTCTTTCCAATGTCAGCGAGGCACAGGCGCCGGCACGGCTGCGCAATTTCGAAAAGCTCGGTCTGCCCTACCCGCTGATCTCCAACAGCGGGCCGAAGGGGCCGTTCGTGAAGGCGCTCGCATCGCGCGTGACCGGACCTTCTTTCTTTGTCGACGACATTCCCATGCACCATGCCTCGGTCGCCGAGGGGTCGCCGGACGTTCTTCGCATCCACCTGATCGGTGACGAGCGGCTGAAGCCGCTTCTGCCGCCGACGCCGCATGCGCATCTGCGTGCCGAAACCTGGCGCGACGCCGACGCCTTCATCCGCGCGAAACTCGCCGGGGTGAAATGATGCGTTACGGCATCGACCTTGGCGGCACCAAGATCGAGATTGCGGCGCTCGCGCCCACCGGCGAGATCGTGCTGCGTGAGCGGACGCCCACGCCGCGAGGCGATTACACTTCGACGGTCGCCGCGATCCGTGACCTGGTGACAGGCGCGGAAGGCAAGCTTGGCGTCCGCGGAACCGTCGGCGTTGCCATTCCCGGCACCATCAGCCCAAAGGCAGGACTGGTGAAGAATGCCAACTCCACGAAACTGATCGGCCATCCACTCGACAAGGACCTGAGCGCGGCGTTGGGCCGGACCGTGCGACTAGCCAATGACGCCAACTGCTTTGCCCTGTCCGAGGCCTCAGACGGAGCGGCGGCGGGCAAGCCGGTCGTTTTCGGCATCATCGCAGGCACCGGCATCGGCGGCGGTGTCGTTGTCGACGGCAACATCATCACCGGCGCGCACTCCATTGGCGGCGAATGGGGTCACAATCCCTTGCCCGGCGCCCGCGCCGACGAGATCCCAGGCCCGCAATGCTACTGCGGCAAGCATGGCTGCATTGAAGCCTGGTGCTCGGGCCCGTTCTTCGAAGCGCAGTTCGAAGCCGCGACGGGCCGGAGGCTTTCCGCACGCGAGATTGCCGCCGCTGCCGAGAGCGGCGATTTGCAGGCCCAGTCCGTCATGGAGAAGTGGCTGGACCGCTTCGCGCGATCCATCGCGACCTTGGTGAACATCCTCGATCCCGACGCCATCGTGATGGGCGGCGGGCTCTCCAACATCGATGTGCTCTATCGCGAATTGCCGGCGCGCGTGGAGCACTACGCGTTCACGCCGGAAGGTCCAACGCTCATCGTCAAGAACAGGCATGGCGACTCCAGCGGTGTGCGCGGCGCGGCGTGGCTGTGGCGCGAAGGCGACCCTGAGGGCTTGCCCCAGGGAACACTGAAGTGAGCGCGTTCTGCCGCGACTGCCTGACGGATGCGACGGAGACCACGAAACGCTGCCGCAAGTGCGGCGGCCACCGCATTCTCGCCCATCCCGAGCTTGAAACGCTCTCCATCGCGCACATGGACTGTGACGCGTTCTATGCCGCCATCGAGAAGCGCGACGATCCTTCGCTGCTGGACAAGCCGGTGATCGTGGGCGGCGGCAAGCGCGGTGTTGTTTCCACCTGCTGCTATGTGGCGCGCCAATATGGCGTGCGCTCCGCCATGCCGATGTTTCAGGCGTTGAAGCTTTGCCCGAAGGCCACGGTCATCAAGCCGGATTTCTCCAAGTACACCGAAGCCAGCCGCAGGATCCGCGCGATAATGCGCGACCTGACCCCACTGGTGGAGCCCTTGTCGCTGGACGAAGCCTATCTCGATCTCTCCGGCACGCAGCGCATCCATGGACACAGCCCGGCGAGAACGATGGCCGCGCTGGCGAAGCGCGTGGAGCAGGAGGTGAACATCACCATCTCCATAGGGCTTTCGTTCAACAAGTTCCTCGCCAAGCTGGCGTCCGAACTCGACAAGCCGCGCGGCTTCGCGGTGATCGGCGAAGCGGAAGCGAGGAGCTTCCTGCGCGACAAGCCGGTCGGCTTCATCCGCGGCGCGGGCAAAGCGTTGCAGGCGCGGCTGGCGAAGGACGGCATCACGAAGATCGGCCAGCTGCAGGATGCCGATCCGAAAGATCTGGCGCGGCGTTACGGGAACACCGGCCTCTGGCTCGCCCGTCTCGCCAATGCCGAGGACAGTCGCGAAGTGCATTCCGACGGCGAGATGAAAACCATCTCTTCGGAGACGACGTTCTTCGAAGACATTTCGGGCTTCGATGACCTCGAGAAAATCCTGTGGCGGCAGGCCGAGCGGGTTTCGGCGCGGGCGAAATCGCACGAACTCGCCGGCCGCACCGTGGTGCTGAAGCTCAAGACGGCCAACTTCAAGCTCAAGACGCGCAGCGCTTCGCTGGAAGCGCCGACACAGTTGGCCGACCGCATCTTCCGCGTGGCGCGCGATGCGTTGAAGCGCGAGGCGGACGGCACGTCTTACAGATTGCTCGGCGTCGGCATTTCAAATCTCGCGCCCGCGCACCAGGCCGATCCGCTCGATCTGATCGACCGCGGCGCGGACAAGCGCGCGGCGGCGGAGCGGGCGATGGACAAGCTGCGCGGAAAATTCGGTTCGGAAACAGTCGGCAAGGGGCGCGGCGTCAGGCTTGAACCGCGTACGAAGAAGTAGCGCGCCGAATTGAATGTCGATTTCTGCTCTCCCGATTTCGCGCAATTCACAGATATGGTGGTTCACAGGATCGAGGCCACATCTATTTGTCTTCGCGTTTGCGCGTGCAGAATTTGCTCGAACACAAGATATTGTGGGTGAGGCACAGCGCGAGCAGTCGTTTTCACGAATCCGCACACCCCCCTCCCCTCTCCCTATTTCCCGTCGTGGCCGCGGATCGCTCCGTAGAGATCCGGGCGGCGGTCGCGGAAGAGGCCCCATGAGGCGCGCATCCTGGCGACCTCGTCCAGATCGAATGACGCGATGCAGGCGCCTTCATGCGTGCTGTCGAGTTCGGCAGCGATCTCGCCGGTCGGGCCCGCGATGAACGATGTGCCGTAGAACGTCATCTCGCCGTTCGCGCCTTTCTCGGTGCCGATGCGGTTGCTGGCGACGAGCGGAACATAGTTCGCGCCCGCATGGCCCTGCATCACGCGGCGCCAATGATGACGGCTGTCGACCGGCGGTGCGGGCGGCGGCTCGCTGCCGATGGCTGTGGGGTAGAACAGCGCTTCGGCGCCCATCAGCGCCATCGAACGCGCGCTTTCCGGAAACCACTGGTCCCAGCAGATCGCCGCGCCCATCTTTCCGAACTTCGTGTTCCAGACCTTGAAGCCGGTATCGCCGGGCGTGAAGTAATACTTCTCCTGATAGCCGGGACCGTCCGGGATGTGGGACTTGCGATAGAGGCCGAGCACGCTTCCGTCCGCGTCCAGCATCGCCAGCGAATTGAAATGCGCGTGCCCCGCCTTCTCGAAGAAGCTGACGGGCAGTACGACGCCGAGTTCTTTGGCGAGATCGGCCATCTCCGCGATGAGCGGATTGCCGTCGAACGGCGCGGCAAGCGCGAAATAATCCGGCGACTGGTCCTGGCAGAAATAGGGCGTCTCGAGCAATTCCTGGATCAGGATTGCATTCGCGCCTTTGGATGCCGCCTGGCGCACAAGGTCTTTCGCCTTGTTGACGTTGGCGCGCTTGTCCCACGAACAGGCATATTGTGTGGCTGCGAAGGTGACGTTTCTCATCTCAATCTCTCAACTTGTCATCCCCGGCCGAGCGAAGCGAGGGGAAGGGGACCCAGGTGCCGAGAACTGCACTGGCGCCGCAGTTCAATTCTCTTCATCACGCAGAAGAGCGTCTAGCACTTCTGGCTTGATATGCCTTTGGATTTTCTTCTCGATCTTCCGGCTATATCTTCGATCATTCGGCTCCACGCCCTTCTGCGCCTTGCGACCATATTCTTGAAGAAAGAGTTGAACATCACCCGCGAGACGTTCTTTTTTCTCGCGAGAGTTCAGCTTTCTTTTCGGCTTCGGCGTGGGCAAATCTTTCATCAGGCTACTATAGCAGATTCAGCGGATAGACCGGAACGGCCCCGTCACCTGGGTCCCCTTCCCTCGCGCTACGCGCTCGCCGGGGATGACAAGTGGGATTTAAGCGGACGCTTCTTAACTCCTTGCGTTACGAAATCATGGCGCAAAACCTAGAAGCCCCGTGAGCCAGAGAAAAATAACAAGGACGCCGACTATCGTGCCGACTGTGCCTGCTACGGCCAATGTCATGCACATCCAAAAAAGCACGGGTGTGTCATCTCGATTGAGATCCATTCTCCCATTTGGAAGAAGTCGGCCCCAACCGCGTTTTAGCCCCGTAGAGATCGCAGCGAATTCGAAGTAGGCTGCAGCCGCCCCAATCACAGTAACCGTCCACCAATATACTTCAGCACCGCTACTCACGCTGGTTCCTGCTGTGTGATGCAGTGGATGCCGCCGCCGCCTTCGACGATGTCGAGGGCATCCACCTGGAGGATGTCGCGGCCAGGGAAGCAATCGGCGAGTACGGCGCGGGCCTTCTCGTCGTTCAGGTCGTTGAACGCGGGCATGACGATGCCGCCGTTGGGCAGATAGAAGTTCACATAAGATGCCGCCAGCGGCCTGCCGCGCGTATCCAGCCGCGATTCCTGCGGCTGCGGCAGCTCGATCACCTCCAGCGGCCGGCCATGCGCATCGCGCGCGTCCTTCAGGCGGCGCTTGGCGTCCATCACCGGCTCATAATCCGGATGGCTCTTGAACTGCGGCATGCCCAGCAAGACGCGGCCCGGCCCGGCGAAACAGGCGATGTTGTCGATATGGCCGTCTGTTTCTTCGTCCGAAAAACCCTCGCCCAGCCAGATCACCTTGCGGATGCCGGTGTAGAGCGACAGCGCTTCCTCGATCTCCTGCCGGGTAAGTTCGGGATTGCGGTTGGGGTTCAGCAAGGTCTGCTCGGTGGTCAGCAGCGTGCCCTCGCCGTCAACATGGATGGCGCCGCCTTCGCACACCAGCGGCGCGCGATAGATCTTCAGGCCCTCCCGCTCCAGCACGCGGCTGGCGAATTTCGCGTCGTCCGCGAAAGGGAAATATTTGTTGCCCCAGGCGTTGAACTGCCACTGCACACCGGCGCGCGCGCCATCGGAGCCGACGAGCATGGTCGGGCCGCTGTCGCGCGCCCAGCTGTCGTCGATGTCGACTTCGAAGACATCCGTCTTTCCGGCGCAGGCGAATTTGACTTCGGAATGATCCTGCGGCCGTGCCGCGATCGTCACCGGCTCGAACGCGGTGATCGCGCGCGCCACCCGCGCATAGGCCTGCTTGGCGCGCAACAGTCCTTCCGGCCCGTCCCACGCCTCCACCCGGCAGGGCCACGCCATCCATGTGCGCTTGTGCGCATCCCATTCGGCGGGCATCGCATAGCCGTCGCGCGCGGGACAGGGATCGTCTGCATCCATGCGGCTGTATAACTGTTTGCGGATCATGGTGGAATGCTAAGATTGGCCCGATAATCGGAGGACTTCATGTCAGGAAAAGTAGACGCGCGGCTCAAGGAACTGGGAATCGAGCTGCCCACGCCGCCCGCGCCCGTGGCGAGTTATGTGCCGTACGTCATAAGCGGCAAGCAGGTTTACATCTCCGGTCAGGTGACGATCGACAACGGCGCCCTCAAATATGTGGGCATCGTGGGCAAGGACATCACGCTCGATGAGGCCAAGGCCGCGGCGCGGCTGTGCGCGGTCAATCTTCTGGCGCAGCTCAAGGCGGCCGCCGGGGGCGATCTCGACAAGGTGGCGCGCTGCGTGAAGCTGGGCGTGTTCGTGAACTGCGTGCCGGGCTTCGACAAGCAGCCGGAAGTGGCCAATGGCGCGTCCGATCTCATCGTCGAGGTGCTGGGCGACAAGGGCCGCCATGCGCGCTCCGCCGTGGGCGCAGGCTCCCTGCCCCGCAACGTCGCCGTCGAAGTGGATGCGGTGTTCGAACTGGCGTGAAGGAAGAAAAGATCATCGCGCGTATCGCAGGTGCGGCATCGGAGATCGGGGCCGAGGCGTGGAATGCGTGCGCCAACCCCGAGGGTTCGGACGATCCGCATCCCTTCACGCGCTATGAATTCTTCGCCGCCTGCGAGGAAAGCAAGTCGGCCACCGCGCGCACCGGATGGCGCCCGTGCCATCTTGTGATCGAGAACGGCGGCAGGATCACCGGCCTTCTGCCGATGTACCTGAAGTCGCACAGCCAGGGCGAATATGTGTTCGACTGGGGCTGGGCCGACGCGTTCCAGCGCGCGGGCGGCGAATATTACCCCAAGCTCCAGGCCAGCGTTCCGTTCACGCCGGTGACGGGGCATCGGCTGCTCGTCGCGGCCGGTGCGCCGCTGGAAGAGACGCGCAACGCGCTGCTCGCGGCCGGCGCGACGGCCGTCAGCGAGTTCGATGCGTCGTCTCTCCACATCACTTTCATGACCGAAAGCGAATGGAAGGCTGCGGGCGCCCTCGGCTTCCTGCAGCGCAACGACCAGCAGTTCCACTGGCAGAACGACGGCTATGCGTCGTTCGACGATTTCCTGAGCCGGTTGTCGTCTTCCAAGCGCAAGAACCTGCGGAAAGAGCGCGCGGCAGTGGCGGCGGAAGGTGTGACGTTCGAATGGCTTTCGGGGCGCGACATCACCGAGGCGCATTGGGACATCTTCTTCGATTTCTACATGGACACGGGCGGGCGCAAGTGGGGCCGGCCCTACCTGACGCGAAACTTCTTCAGCCGCGTGGGCGCGACGATGGGCGAGCAGATCGTGCTCATCCTGGCGAAACGCGCAGGGCGGCACATCGCGGGCGCGCTGAATTTCAAGGGACAAGGCGTCCTCTTCGGCCGCAACTGGGGTTGCACCGAGAACATTCCGTTTCTGCATTTCGAGACCTGCTACTACCAGGCGATCGACTACGCGATCGCGCACAAATTCGCCCGCGTGGAAGCCGGCGCGCAGGGCGAGCACAAGCTGGTGCGCGGCTACATGCCGGTGCCGACCTACTCCGCCCATTTCATCGCCCATTCCGGCTTGCGGCGAGCGGTGAGCGACTATCTCCGCCAGGAACGCGTGGCCGTGGCCGAAAATATCGAAGCGATGGCCGAGCACGGGCCGTTTCGGAAGACGGATGGAAACCAATGAAAATTGTTGTCAAAGGTCCGACATTTTACTCGCCGGGTGACGAAAGTGCCTTTTTCAATTGGTTACATTCGATTGGCTGCGTTGATAGTGTGACGGGAGAGCTTCGCAAGCTTCACATCAAACTAAAGCGCCGGCCAAGTGATCTTCAGCTGCGCGATCTGCTCGCGCTATTCTTTCGATATAAAATGAACATGAAATCACTAGCCGAATTGAAAACAGCGAAGAACGAGGAATGGTTTTATAGAAATCCGGACTCCTATTGGCATTCACGCGTGTTTGCTCGATAGACAAATCACCTCCCCCTTGTGGGGAGGTCGAAAAAGAACGAGCGCAGCGAAGTTCTTTTTCGGGTGTGGGACAGTGCTTGACACCCCCCACCCGGATCGCTTCGCTCTCCGACCTCCCCACAAGGGGGAGGTGGTGATTTTGAGGTGCGACGGATGGCTTACGATACGAACAACGTCTTCGCGAAGATCCTGCGCGGCGAATTGCCGAAGATCGCGGTCTATGAGGACGAACACACCCTCGCCTTCATGGACATCATGCCGGCCGTCGAGGGGCATACGCTGGTGATCCCCAAGGAGCCGTGCGAAGGCATTCTCGACATCTCGCCGCAGGCCGTGGCGGCCACGATGCAGGCGACGCAGAAAGTGGCCAAGGCCGTGAAGAAGGCGCTCGATGCGCCCGGCGTCGTTATCGTCCAGCAGAATGGCGCGGCGGCGGGGCAAACCATCTTCCATCTCCACTTCCACGTCATTCCGCGCCACGCCGGCTTCGATCTCACCTTCCACGGCAAGACGATGGTGAAGCCGGACGTGCTGGAGCCCGTGGCCGCGAAGATCAGAGCGGCGCTATGATCCTCGAACACGCGCTGCTGCACATTAAACCCGGCCAGGGAAAAGCGTTCGAAGCTTCGTTCGCCGAAGCGCGCAAGATCATCGAAGCCGCCAAGGGGTTCCGGAAGATCGAGGTGCGGGCCTGCATCGAGGTGCCGGATCGCTATCTGCTTCTGGTGTGGTGGGACAGCGTGGACGACCACATGGTCGGCTTCCGCCAATCACCCGCGCTGGCGCAATGGCGCGCACTCACCGCGCCGTTCTACGTGCAATTGCCGGAAGTGACTCATTTCGAAGCGCCGATCTGAGATCGCTCCAAAACAAAAAACCGCTGCCCGTTTCCGGGAGAGGTTCGCTTTGGGCGCAATTCGAGAGTTGGAAAAAATGTACGCCCCTACCGTTGCGGCCACAAGAACAAAGTGCGAACATCCGTTGCGAAGTTGACGTGAAAAATGAACGAATATTTCCCTATTCGGGACATAACCCATTGTATCCACAGGGAGTGTTGCAGCGATGTCATTTCACGCAGATTTCAACACCACCCGACCTTTTGCGTACTTCACCGCTCGCCCGGAACGCCTATATCCAACGTGATGCTCTACTTTCTCGCCATCTTCTGTTCGCCTGTCGCCCTGCTTCTCGCGGGACGGCCGTTCGCCGCGCTGTTCAACCTGATCCTCTACGTGCTCTCGATCGCGCTGTGGGCGACGATCATTTTCCATCATGCGGGCTTCGTGGTGTGGGCGCTGGCGTTCATCCATGCGGTACTGGTGATCCACGACGCGCGCGAATACCGCCGGATGCGGCGCATCATGGCGGCAACCCGCCTCGACTAGCGAAATCTATTTCGGCTCGCCTTCCGCGCTCTTGATGAAGGTCGCGGCGACGATGAACGCCGCCCCGCTCAGCATGAGCGCCACGAACGCGCCGTTCCATTCGAACGGATCGTGCGGCGTCGCGATCACGCGCGGGATGTGCAGCACGAAGAACCAGCTAAGATACATGATACCGGCAAGCGTCGCGGCCAGCTGCGCCAGGACGCCGGAAAGGATCGCCAGTCCCGCCGCGATGTGCGCTGCGCCGGTGAACGCCGCCAGCAATTCGCGGTGCGGGAACCACGCGGGAATGAAGGCGGCCGTGAAATCCAGGTAGATGAAATGCATGGCGCCGAAGATCAGCAGCGCGATGCCGAAGAAGATGCGCCCGATGGGGATACCGTTGTCGAGGATACGGTCCCACGTGTTGGTGATGAGCCGGGGCGGCATGATCGACACCAGCACCCAGGCCGCGCCGAACACCGCAAGGCACTCCGCGAAGCCTTCCCAGTGGGCGGCATGGATGATCGTGGGCAGAAGCTTCGTAAGATGCAGCCCGACGGTCCAGAGGAAAGTGACGATGGCGAGGATGCTGGCGGACAGCTTCGCCCGCTCCGCCCACATCAGGCCGATGCCGGCCAGCAGCACGATGACGCCGGAGACGTAGCCCACGGTCATGTATCCGGGCCAATCCTTGCCCCAGGTCTCCAGCCGCATCACGGGAATGCCATAGACGAGGCTTTCCACGCCCAGCGCCACCCAGGCGATGGCGAACATGAGCCGGCC
>DATIVW010000060.1:0-6099 GCA_035465595.1 Rhizomicrobium sp.
ATCGGGCCACGCGCCCAAGCCGCTGATCCTCAGCCATGGCTGGCCGGGCTCGGTGTTCGAGTTCATCCACATCATCGACAAGCTCGCGCACCCCGAAAAACATGGCGGCGACGTGAAGGACGCGTTCACGGTGATCGTGCCGTCGCTTCCGGGCTACGGCCTCTCTGGCAAGCCGAAGCGCCCGATCGGCCCGCGCACCACCGCCAGATATTTCGACGCGCTGATGACCAACGTGCTGAAGCTCGACGGTTACATCGCGCAAGGCGGCGATTGGGGCAGCGCCGTGTCCGGCTGGATGGGCTATGAAGGCAAGGGTTGCCGCGCCGTGCACCTCAACATGTTCGGCTGGCGCTCGCCCGGCGTGCATCCGCAGACCGACGATGAGAAGGCCTATGCCCAACGCGCCGCGATGCTTTTCGAGATGGAAGGCGCCTATTTCCGCGAACAGACCACCAAGCCGCAAACGCTGTCTTACGCGATGATGGATTCGCCTGTAGGCGTCGCCGCGTGGATCATCGAGAAGTTCCACGGATGGTCCGACACCCGCAACGGCTTCGACAAGATCTACACAAAGGACCAGTTGCTCACGAACGTGATGATCTACCTCGTCACCCGCACGTTCAACACCGCGACATGGATGTATCGCGGGCTGATGGAAGACACCGCCGGAACGCCGGTGCCCGACGGTGCACGCATCGAAAAGCCCGTTGGCATCGCAAATTTCCCGATAGACCTCATTCCATTCCCCCCGAAGAGCCTGGTCGAGCGCCACGTGAACGTGACGCACTGGACGGATTTCGAGGAAGGCGGACATTTCGCGGCGCTGGAACGGCCCGACGACCTGATCGGCGATATCCGGAAATTCGCGCGGACGCTCTAGGCGAGGTTGCGTCCCATCGCGAGGTATTTCTCGCGGCGCTGCCTGCGCAGCTCGTCCGGCGACAGGCCGTTCATCTCGTTGAGTGCGCGCGCGATCTCTTCGCCCACGGCGTTGATCGTGTGCTCGGGCCCGCGATGCGCGCCGCCCGGCGGCTCCGGCACGATGCCGTCGATGACTTTCAGGCCCAGCAGATCCTGTGCCGTGATCCGCATGGCGGCTGCAGCGTCTTGCGCCTTGTCGGAAGAGCGCCACAGGATGGACGCGCAACCTTCCGGCGAAATCACCGCGTAGATGGAGTGCTCCAACATCAGCACCTTGTTCGCCACCGCGATGCCGAGCGCGCCACCCGACATGCCTTCGCCGATGATCGTGGCAATGAACGGCACGCCGAGATTGAGGCTTGCCTGTGTGGAGCGCGCGATGGCTTCCGCCTGCCCGCGCTCTTCGCCGCCGACGCCCGGATAGGCGCCTTGCGTATCCGCGAAGGAGATCACCGGCAGGCCGAAACGATCCGCCATCTCGAAGATGCGCTGGGCCTTGCGATAGCCTTCGGGCATCGCCATGCCGAAATTGTGCGTGAGGCGGCTCTTGGTGTCGTTGCCCTTCTCATGGCCCAGAACCGCGACGGCGCGTCCGCGGAAGCGTCCGAGCCCTGCCATCAATGCACGGTCTTCGCCGAACACCCTGTCCCCGGCCAGCGGCGTGAACTCGTCGATCAGGTGCGAGACATAGTCCAGGAAATGCGGCCGTGCGGGATGGCGCGCCACAAGTGTCTTCTGCCATGGCGTGAGCTTGGAATATGTCTCGTCGATCAGTGCCGAAGCCTTTGCCTGGAGTCGGGAGACATCCTCCTCGATATCCATCGACGGGTCGGTTTCGGCAAGCTTGCGAAGCTCGACGATCTTGCCCTCGAGTTCGGCGATCGGCCGCTCAAAATCCAGATATGTGTGCATTGTCATCTACTTGGCGTCCGAAGGGGCCGGACCCACAGGCTGCGTGCCGATAAGTGGCAAGCGCCCCCTTCCCTGTCAACAAAACCGGCCAAATCCTGGCCTGTCACAGGTTGCCGGTTCCGGCCGTCTTAACCGTGTGAGGGAGAACTGAACCATGATGAATCGCTGGCTTTTGGGCCTTTTGGGCCTGTTCCACCTGATTGGCGGCCTGTGGATGCTGTTCGCGCCGGAGAACTGGTATGCCACCGTGCCGGGCGTGCCGCTGGAAGGGCCTTTCAACCACCATTTCATCGGCGACATCGGATTCGCCTTCATCGCGAGCGGCACCGGCATGCTGATGGCACTGCGCAGCGGTGTTGCCGCCGCCGCTTTTGCCCTGGCCGGCGCGACATGGCCGACGCTGCATGCCTGTTTCCACGTCTGGGAGTGGATTACGGACGGGTTGCCGTCCGACCCCCACGTTCTCGCGTCCACCGGCATCGGCGTGATCGTGATCAGTTTTCTGGGTTTTGCGCTCGCATGGATGCGGGCCAGGCAGGAAGGAGCTCTATGATGATAAAATCGCTGCTGCACCGTTTCACGCGCAACTTCGCGAGCCAATACAACTACGACGCCACCTACATGCACGAACTGGCCGATGCATCGCCATCCGCCTTCGTGCGTTTCGGCATCATGCAGAGCGCCGGCGGCAACTGGCGCGGCGATGCGCCTCCCACGGCATGGTTTGCGTCGGGCATTGCGGGCGCCCTGTTCGAGGATTGCGGTCCGTGCGTCCAGATCGCGTCTGACATCGCGGTGGAACAGGGCATGCCCGGCGACATCATCAAGGCGCTGCTTTGCGGCGCACCGACCGATGCCGATGCGCAACTGGGCTTCGACTATGGCCGCGCACTCCTGGGTGGAACGGAGAACCTGGACGACCTGCGTGAGATCATCGAAAACAAATGGGGCAAGGCGGCGCTGATCGCGCTAAGCTTGCGAGCGATGACCGCGCGAAACTTCCCTGTCCTGAAGCGTGCGATGGGCCACGCGAAGACCTGCCAGCGCGTGCGCATCGGCAACGTGGACGTGCCGGTCAATCCAACCCTGAAAGCCGCATGACCGATACCGCCACCTTCGAGCGCCATCGCGCGCATCTTCTCAATATCGCCTACCGGATGCTGGGCGAGATGGCGGCCGCGGAAGACGTGGTGCAGGAAGCTTGGCTGCGCTGGCGGCGCGCGGACGGCGAAGACATCCGCGATCCGCGCGCTTGGCTCTCCGCGGCAACGGTGCGCTTGTCGCTCGATGCCCTCCGCAAGATCCGCGCCCGGCGCGAAAGCTATGTCGGCCCGTGGTTGCCCGAACCGTTGCTGCCGGATGACACGCGCACCTTCGCGGCGGACGCGCCGGCGGCGCGCGCAGAACTGGCGTCAGATCTTTCGCTCGCCCTGCTGCATGTGCTGGAACGGTTGTCGCCGGAAGAGCGCGCGGCGCTGATCCTGCACGACGCCTTCGATTGCGACTATGCGGAAATCGCCGCGATGCTCGACAAGAACGAGCCAGCGTGCCGCAAGCTCGTCTCCCGCGCGCGCGAGCGCGTGAGGGCGGATCGCCCGCGCTTCACAACCTCCAGAGAAGCGCATCGCGATCTTCTGATGCGGTTCGCACAAGCCAGCAGTTCGTCGGACCCGCAGGAAATGATGTCGCTGCTGGCGCCCGACGCCATCGCCTATACCGACGGCGGCGGCCGCGTGGCGGCGGCCCTCAATCCGATCTACGGCGCGGACAAGATCGCGCGGTTCATCCAGGGGCTGGGCCGGAAGTTCTACGCCAACGCGGTCCTTGAACTGTCCGTCACCGAGATCAATGGCCAGCCCGCGCTTGTCATCCGCGCTGACGATGAAATGCTCGGCCTGCTCGCCATCGAGACGGACGGCGAGCGCATAACCACGCTCTATGGCCTGCGCAATCCCGACAAGCTGACCCGGGTGATGCGCTCGCTCAACCTGCCTTCGACCGGATCATTTCCATCTGCTGAACAATGACGTGCGCCTGGCGGATCGAGGCGGCGTCCACCAGCACGCCGTTCAGTGCCACCGCGCCCAGACCTTTTTCCTGTGCGTCCTTCATCGCGGCCAGAATGGCCTCGGCGCGCTTCACTTCCTTTTCCGGCGGCGTGAAGATCTCGTTGGCAAGCGCCACCTGGCTCGGATGGATCGCCCATTTGCCTTCGCAGCCCAGGATGGCCGTGCGGTTGGCCTGCACGCGGAAACCGTCGGCATCGCCGTAGTCGCCGAACGGGCCGTCGATCGGCACGATGCCGTGCGCGCGCGCCGCCTGGCACATGCGGAACAGCGGGAAGTGCCACAGATCGTTCCAGTGTTTGTCGCGCGCCCTGCCCGGTTCCTGATCCGTGAGCATCACGTAGTCGGCATTGCCGCCGCCAATATTCGTCGTGCGCATGCCCTGGGACGCCGCATAATCCGCTGCGCCGAAATGCAAAGTCTCCAGGCGTTTCGAGGCGCGGCAGATCTCGTCGATATTGCCCAGCCCCATCGCGCTCTCGATGATGACCTCAAGCCCGATCTGCTTCTTGCGGCCCACGAAGCTTGAGGCCTGCGTGATCAGCATGTCGATCGCGTAGAGGTCCGCACCAGTCCCGACCTTGGGCACCATGATCGCGTCCAGACGCTCGCCGCCCTTCTCCACCAGCGCGATCACGTCGCGATAGCAGAAGCTGGTGTCGAGACCGTTGATGCGCACGGTGACAAGCTTGCTGCCCCAGTTCACGTCGTGCAGCGCCTGAACGATGTTGTCGCGCGCCTTGTCCTTGTCCGAAGGCGCCACGGCATCTTCGAGGTCGAGGCACACGACATCAGCAGGGCCTGATGCCGCCTTCTCGAAGAACTTGGTCTGCGATCCCGGCACGAACAGCTTGGAACGGTAGAGGCGCGGCGGCGTGCGGCGCTCGATTGGCGTAAAGCTCACGACAGGCTCCCAATTGCTCCGCGGTCGTTGTAGCGCGCCTCATCGGGACGGACCAAGGATATTTGGTCTCACGCAGAGCCGCAGAGCCGCGGAGTTCTTCTCCGATCCATCAATAGTCATCGCCGGGCTTGTCCCGGCGACCCACGATCTCCTGCACGACGGCGCGTATGGGTGGCCGGAACAAGCCCGGCCATGACGGTGGGGAGAGCGCTCGAACTCCGCGGCTCTGCGTCTCTGCGTGAGTCACTTCTTCTTCGCAAGCGGGTGCGCGGATTGTACGGTCTGCTTCAGCCGATCCCCCGCAACATGGGTGTAGATCTGCGTGGTTGCGATGTCGGCATGGCCCAGCATGGTCTGGACGCTACGCATATCCGCGCCGCCTTCCACCAGGTGCGTCGCGAAGGCGTGGCGCAGCACGTGCGGCGACAGTTTGTCCGGGTCGACGCCCGCCTTCACCGCCAGTTCCTTGAGCATCTGGTGGCAGCGCCGTCGCGTGATGTGGCCGCTGGCCGCGCGCGAGGCGAAGAGAAAGCGGCTCGTACCGTCGGTGAATTTTTCCCGCACCTTCAGATAATCGGCGATGGCGTCGCGGGCGGACGCGTTCAACGGCGCCATGCGCTCCTTGTTGCCCTTGCCGCGCACGTAGACGAAGCCCTGCTGTCCGGTGACGGCGGCGAGCGACAACGTCACCAGTTCGGAAACACGCAGGCCCGACGCGTAGAGAATCTCCACCATGCAAAGCAGCCGGGTCGCTTCTTCGCCGCGCTTTTCCTTCTTCGTTTCCGCGCGGGCGGTTTCGATCAGCGTCTCGACGTCGGATTCCGAAAGCACCTTCGGCAGCACGCGACCACGCCTGGGCGCTTCGATAGCGTTGGTCGGATCGTCGCCGCGGATTCCTTCGGCATAGAGAAAGGCATAGAACTGCCGCAGCGCCGACAGCTTGCGGGCTTGCGAGGATGGTGCCAGTCCGCTGCCCGACAGCGAAGCGAGATATTTCTTCACCGCCCCGTGGTCCGCATTGCGGATCGATCCGCCATGTTTCGCCAGCGATCCCGCAAAATCGGTCAGGTCACGGGCATAGGCGGAGAGCGTGTTGCGGCTGGCGCCGCGCTCGGCGCTCATCATGTCGAGAAAGCTTTCTATGATGCCTGCGGGAGAACCCTCACGGGAGGCGGTCATTCGGAACGGCTTCCTGCATATGCTGCTGCGCCGGCTCGCGGTTGCTGACGACGTACCCGCCGATGAGTACGCCGAAAACCACCACGACAATGACGCCGGCAATGATTCGGGCAGTCC
>DATIVW010000061.1:0-4254 GCA_035465595.1 Rhizomicrobium sp.
TCGCGTGCGAGGAAGTCCGCATAAGCGCCGCGTACCGCGCCGATCAGCAGCTTGTCGCGCACGGGCCGCCCGTTCACGAACAGGAACTGCATCTGCGCATTGGCGCGATTGTACGTCGGCAATCCGGCGAAGCCTGCGATATGAACGCCTTCACGCGTCACATCCACGGGCGCGGCGTTGTCGCCGAAATCGCGGCCCATGATCCGCGCGAGCCGCTTCAGCCGTCCCGCGAACAAATCCGCTTCCGCTTCCAGATCGAGCGTGCGCCGCCCATCCAGCGTCAGCGTGAACGCGACGTCCGGCCGCGACATCGCGAGGCGCTTGACGACATCGGTCGTCGCCATGTCCTCGCTGCGGGCCGATTTCATGAACTTCAGTCGCGCGGGCGTCGCGTAGAACAGCTCGCGCACATCGACGCGCGTGCCGGCTTGCCCCCTGGCGCGAAACGCTGCCGGTGCGGGCCCCTGCATCGCGCCGCCATCGACGCGGATCTCATGCGCCTCGCCTGTCTTGGTGCGGCTGGCGATGGAAAGCCGCGCCACCGCGCCGATGGAGGGCAGCGCCTCGCCGCGGAAGCCCATCGTGCGGATGGTCGAAAGATCGTCGTCGCGCAGCTTGGACGTCGCGTGGCGCTCCACCGCGAGGGAAAGATCGTCCGCTTCCATGCCCTCGCCGTCATCTTCGACCAGGATCAAATCCGCGCCGCCCGCGGAGGTCGAAATGTCGATGCGGTGCGCGCCGGCATCCAGCGCGTTCTCGACCAACTCCTTCACGGCGCTGGCCGGGCGCTCCACCACTTCGCCGGCGGCGATGCGGTTGATCGTGCCTTCGGAAAGACGGCGAATCCTCATGATTCGAGCCTAGCAGAGCCAAACTGGCGCTGCCGCCCGAAGCTGGCCGCACTCACAGGGAAATCAGTGTTTCGGCGCCCCTGCCGCAGGCGTGGGCGCTGCCGGACGGGCCGCGTGCGGCGACGGCAATGGCGCTTTTGGAGGCGGCATGGTCCGCTTCTGCGATTGGATCGGCTTTGACGGCGCGGACGGCTTGTCGGGCCCCGGTAGCGGGGCGTTGCGTTGCTTTTGCGCTTCCGGGCTGCCCGCGATGACGATCGTCAGATGACCCTTGGCGAAAACGCGGTTCACGGCGCGCTGAATATCGTCGACCGTCACAGCGTTGATGAGGCCATTGCGCTTCTGCAGGTAGCTGATGGGTAGCCCGGCATCCTGAAACGCGTTCAGCTGCGCCGTGATTCCGGCATTGGATGTGAATGCGAGCGGGAAGGAGCCAGTCAGGTAGGTCTTGGCATCGTCCAATTCTTTTTGCGTGGGACCGTTCTTGGCGAAATCGGCGATCGTGTCCTGGATGACTTTGACGGTTTGCTGAACCGACCCGGCCTTCGTTGCGACCTGGCCTGCGAAATAACCGATTTGGGTCTGCGTGTTGATGGATGTGGAGATGCTGTAGGTCAGCCCCCGCTTCTCACGCACCTCGGTCGTCAGGCGCGAAGAAAATCCACCGCCGCCCAGAATGTAATTGGCGACATACAGCGGAATGAAATCGCGGTCCTTGCGCGGCAGCGCAGGCAGCCCGAACACGATGTTGGGTTGCGGAACAGGCATGGGAATGAGCTTGGTTCCCGGAGCGCCCATGTGATGCAGCGCCGGGATAGGCTGTGGCACTTTCTGCGGGAGCGCGCGGAATGCCGTAGCAAGAAGCGTCTTGAGACCTTTCGTATCGATATCGCCCGAAACCGCAATGTGCATGCCGCCACGCACCCAATGCACGCGCGCGAAGCTCCGCATATCATCGCGCGTGATGGCGGCAATGGACGCCGTATCGCCATCAATGGGATGTCCATAGGGGTGGCCGGCAAAAAAGCGCGTATAGAATGCTTTGGCGGCGACTGAAGACGGGTCCTCCTCGTCTTCCTTCAGGCTCGCAAGCATTTGCGCTCGAACGCGCGCCACGGCGTCGTTGTCGAAGCGGGGCTTCGTCAGAGCCTCACCGAGAAGGTGGAAGGCGTCCTTCGCATTTTCCTTCAGCGTCACCAGCGAGATCGTCGTCCAGTCACGATCCGGCCGCACGGAAAGGCGAATGCCGCGATCGCTCAGCGCCGTCTGAAAAGCCTGCGAAGTATAAGATCCCGCACCCTCGTCCAGCATCGCCGCCGTGAAAGCGGCAAGACCGCCTTTACCGGCGGGATCGTAACCAGATCCGGCCGGCAGCGAGACCGTCATGGAGATGATCGGCAGCGTGTGGTCTTCCTCGAACCAGACCTGCACGCCCTTACCCATGTTGACCGATTTCACATCGGCAGCTTGCGCGTCCACGGGCATGAGCAACAGCGCAGCAGCAAGCGCGAGAAGGCAGCGGCGCAAATTCATCGCGGGTTTCCCGGCTGCAGATAACCCGTTACCGCCTCGCGCTGGAGCAGGTCCTTCGCGGTGGCATCGCGCACCGCTTTGGCCGTGACAGCGCGAATGCGGTCGGGCCAGGTATCGACATCGTCTGTTGTAAGTCCGATGGAAAGCGCCTGACCATAGGCGGAAGCCAACGAATACTGGTTGTCACGCTGATACATCGCATCCGCGACAAGCTGCGTTTTTGCGCGCTTGAGATCGCCGTCCGCAGGTATTTTTTTCATATAATTGCCGATGATCTGGTCGACCGCATGCTCAAGCTGGTCAAGGCGGACGCCGGGACGGGGAATGGCGTAGATCCCGAATGTGCCGTTGTCGCGCGCATATCCGTCGTAACTGGCGCCTGCATTGGTGGCGAGGCGGCGCTTCACGACAAGCTCACGATAGAGCGTGCTGGTGGCGTCGCCGCCCATGAGCTGCGCCAGCGTTTCGAGCGCTTCGGCCTCGCCCGGCTTGGCTTCCGTGTAGCTCACGACGCGATAGAAGCGCATCAGCAGTGGCACCTTCACGTCTGGCCGATAGACGGACAGCCGCGTCTCACCCAGCCGCTGGGGCTGTGCAAACTCCGCGCGCGGCGCGAGTTCGCGCGCAGGCACCTTGTCATACGCCGCGCTGGCGTCTTTGCGCACCTCATCCGGCGTCACATCGCCGGCGACGATCAGGATCGCGTTGTTGGGCGCGTAATGGTGATTATAAAAATCCTGCGCTTCCTTGCGGCCGATATGGCGAATTTCATCCGGCCAACCGATGACGGGACGGCCATAGGGATGCGAAAGATGAAGCGCTGCATCCAACTGTTCACGCATCAGGGCCTGCGGATCGTTGTCCACGCGCATCCGGCGCTCTTCGAGCACCACATTGCGCTCGGTGTTCACATTAGAATCCGACAGATCCAGATTCGCCATCCGGTCAGCTTCCAGATTCATCACCAGCGGCAGGCGATCCTTGGCGATCTGTTCGTAGAACGCGGTGTAATCATGCGTGGTGAAAGCATTGGTCTCGCCACCGTTGCGCGCCACGGTTTGCGCGAACTGGTCGCCCTTCACCGTCTTGGTGCCGCGGAACATCATGTGTTCGAAGAAATGCGCGAGGCCGGAAAGGCCCGGGGGATCGTCCACGCCGCCGACGCGGAACCATAGCATCTGCGTCACCACCGGCGCGCGGTGATCCGGCACAACGACAACCTGCATGCCGTTTTGCAGTGCGAACTGGAAGACACGCGTTTCCTGCGCGGGAGCTGGCGCCGCAAACAGAAATACCGCGGCGGCCGCGGCAGCCACCGCGCATGTGAACCGTTTTACGATGGGCATGAAAACAAAACCTGTGGGCTTAGAACGGCCACCAGCTGCTGCCGCTGTCCTTGTCGATAGTAGCCTTTTCCGTGGGCTTTTCAGCAGGCTTGTCGCCGTTCTTCGCTGCATCGATCCGCGCCTTTTCGGCATCGGCGTTCAGCGGCTTATCCACCGGCGCCGTATCGCTCCCACCGAACAGGAGTGAATCCGTCAGCGTGCCGGTGTCTTCAGCCTTGGTGTTGTCGGACGCGATCGTGCGGCGGATGGAGTCGTCGGCCGTCGCGGCGCCGGACTGCGCAAGCAACAGCTTTTCAGCCTGGCTGTAATTGCCATTGATCGATGCGGCCACGGCCGCAGTGTCGTCGCCATAGAGCGCGGCCTGCGCGCTCTGCGTCGGCGATGTCTGGTTGAGTGGCGCGGCACCCGGCTTGGGCGGATGCAGATTGTAGTCCGGCGGGATGATGAGCGGCGCTTTGGTGACCACTGCGAACTCGTCCGGCGGTTCCTTGGTGATGCCGGCGGCGTCGCGAATGGTGTCGCAG
>DATIVW010000062.1:0-7895 GCA_035465595.1 Rhizomicrobium sp.
GGCTTTTACCACCATCGGAATTCGCCTCGTCGATCTTGCGCTCCTGAAAGGCGGTCCGGCCAACACCGGCGTGATGGCGGAGAACGACACGGTCGTCCGCGCCGACATCGTGGACCGCAACGGCAAGCTGCTGGCCCGCGATCTTCCGGTCTACGATCTCTACGCGCGGCCACATGATTTCTGGGACAAGGCGCAAGCCGCGCACGGGCTGTCGCAAGTCACCGGGGCGAGCGAGACGCGCCTCGCCCGCGCTTTCGACGGCAAGCACAACTATGTGCTCGTCGCCAGCCAGATCACGCCGGTAACCCGCGACAAGGTCATGCATCTGGGATTGCCTGGCCTTGAGTTCGAGCCCAGCACCAAGCGCTTCTATCCGGAAGGCGATGCCCGCCAGGTGATCGGCATGACACAGGCGGTCAGCGGCGGCCGCGGAATCGCGGGCATCGAAAAGGGATTGAACGCGCAGCTCGCGGCCGGAAAATCCGCGCAGCTCTCGCTCGACATGCGCATCCAGTACGCGCTGTTGCATTCGCTCGAAGCAACGCAAGCCAAGTACAATGCGAAAGCGGCCGGCGGCATCGTGCTCAACGTGAACACCGGCGAGATCCTGGCGATGGCGTCGCTGCAGGATCCCAAGGCGCCCGGTTACGATCCCGGCCGCAATATCATGGCGGCGAATGACTACGAGATGGGTTCGGTGTTCAAGATCTTCGCCTTCGCGCTGGCGCTGGAAGATCATCGGATCACGTTCGACACGACTTTCCCGGTCGGCGCCGGCTTCAAGATCGGCCGCTACACTATCCACGATGCCGAGCACCTGCCGGCCGTGATGGCGGCGAAGGACATCCTGGCGCAGTCCTCGAACGCCGGCACCGCGCAGATCGCGCTCCTCTCCGGCCCGGACCGCCAGCGCGCCTGGCTGCAAAGCCTCGGGCTTCTGCAGAGCACGCGGACGGAGATTCCCGAGCGCGCACGCCCGCTCTATCCCTCCAACTGGGGCCAGGTCGAAACCGCCACCATCGGTTTCGGACACGGCATCTCCGTTACGCCGCTGGCTTTTGTCACGGCTGCCGCCACGATCGTAAATGGCGGCCGCCGCATCCGGCCGACGTTCCTGAAGCAGGATGGCGACCGGCGCGGCGAACAGGTTCTCAAGCCCGAAACCAGCCTGAAGATGCGCGAGCTGCTGCGCTATGTGGTGACCAACGGAACCGGCAAGAACGCGGATATCCCGGGATACGACGTCGGGGGAAAGACCGGATCGGCCGAAAAGAACGATCATGGCCGCTATATCGCCCACAAATTGCTGACCTCTTTCTGTGCTGTTTTTCCCATCGACAACCCGCGCTATCTGGTGTTTGTGATGCTGGACGAGCCCCATGGCGAAAGCGCCGTGATGGCACTGGCGGGACATACCGCCGCCCCGCTCGCCGGCGACGTGATCGCGCACATCGCACCCATGCTCGAAATGCCGACTTCGGCAGCCGTCCCTGTTCCGGGCAAGGGAAATTCATAATGGAACCACAATCGGGGACGAATGTGGTGCCGGGTAAGGTGGGCAAAAGCCCGATGGAGTCCGTTGCCGAATTCGCCGGTCTTGCGTGCGACAGCCGCGAGGTGAAGCCGGGTTACCTTTTCGCCGCGCTTTCAGGCACGCGCGCGAACGGCGCAGCATTCATGTCGGATGCCGTGAAGCGCGGCGCGGTAGCGGTTCTGGCGCGTCCCGAAGCGCGCGGCGATGCCGAAAAGCTCGGTGTGCGGTTTATCGCGGATGAGAACCCGCGCCTTCGTCTGGCGCGTCTAGCCGCGAAGTTTTTTGCCGTACAGCCAAAGACGGTTGCTGCCGTTACCGGCACCAACGGCAAGACATCGGTTTCGGTTTTCCTGCGCCAGATCTGGACGGCGCTTGGTTATTCCTCAGCCAGCATGGGTACGATCGGCGTGGTGACGCCGAGGGGCGAGATCGCGCTGGCGCACACCACGCCGGATCCCATCGAAGTGCACCGGATACTGAAGAAGCTCGCGCTCGACGGCATCGATCATCTTGCACTCGAAGCCTCGAGCCACGGCCTGGACCAATATCGTCTCGATGGTGTGGAGATCGCGGCGGCGGCGTTCACCAACTTGACGCGCGATCACCTCGATTATCACAATAATTTCGACGCCTATCTCGCGGCCAAGCTGCGCCTCTTCTCCGAAGTGGTGAAGGCTGGCGGCGTTGCGGTGGTGAACGCCGATGAAGAGCACGCCGCCGTCTTCATCGCCGCCGCGAAAGTGCGCGATCTGAACATCGTCACCGTCGGTGCGAAAGGCGAAACGCTGAAGCTTGTTTCGCGCACGCCAAACGCGGATGGGCAGCTTTTGAAGATTGAACTCGGAGGCAAAGTCTACGATGTGTCGCTGCCGCTGGCTGGCGACTTTCAGGCATCGAATGCGCTGGTCGCCGCGGGTCTCGCCATCGGTCTCGGCGCTCTCGCCGGCAAGGTGTTCTCTGCGCTGGCAACACTCAAGGGCGCGGCGGGCCGGTTGGAGAAAGTGGCCTACGCGAAATCGGGCGCCGCGATCTATGTCGACTACGCGCACACGCCCGACGCGCTGGAAACCGTGTTGAAGGCGATCCGCCCGCATGTCTCGAACAAGCTGCATGTCGTGTTCGGCTGCGGCGGCGATCGCGACAAGGGCAAGCGCCCGCTGATGGGCGCCGCCGCCCTGAAATTCGCGGACGACGTGATCGTCACCGACGACAACCCGCGCAGCGAAGATCCCGCCACGATCCGCAAGGAAGCGCTGGCAGGTGCGCCGGGCGCACGCGAAATCGGCGACCGCGCCACGGCCATCCACGACGCCATCGCATCGCTGAAGAGCGGCGACATTCTCGTCATCGCCGGCAAGGGTCATGAGTCCGGGCAGATCGTCGGCTCCGTCGTGCATCCCTTTCTCGACAAGGACGTCGCTGTCAAAGCGGCGCTCGCGCTGGGCGGCCGTGCCGCGGAGGCCGCATGAGCGCTCTGTGGACATCCGCCGAAGCCGAAGCCGCCACGCTGGGCCGTGCCGGCAGCGCATTCGAAGCCACGGGCATGTCGATCGACACGCGCACGCTCAAGCCGGGCGATTTATTTGTGGCGCTGAAGGGCGAAGCGCGCGACGGCCATGATTTCGTGAAAGCGGCGTTTGCGGCGAAGGCGTCCGCTGCGCTGGTATCGCATAAGCCTGAAGGTGCAGACGGAGCGCTGCTCACCGTGGCGCATGTCCAGCGTGGCCTCGAGGATCTGGCGCGGGCGTCGCGTGCGCGCAGTCATGCGAAGATCATCGCCGTCACCGGCAGCGCGGGCAAGACGACGACGAAGGAGATGCTGCGGCTCGCCTTCGGCGCGCTGGGCAACACCCATGCCTCGGCGTCGTCCTACAACAATCACTGGGGCGTGCCGCTCAGCCTCGCCTCCATGCCGCGGGAAACCCAATTTGGCGTGTTCGAAGTCGGCATGAATCACTTCGGCGAGCTGCGCAACCTCGTCAGCTTCGTGCGCCCGCACGTGGCGCTGGTGACGACGATCGCGCCGGCGCATCTGGAGTTCTTCGGCAATTGCGAAGCTATCGCTGATGCGAAGTCCGAGATATTCGAGGGTATCCTACCTGGCGGCACAGCGCTCATTCCCGCAGACAGCGAATATGCATCGCGTCTCAATGCCCGCGCCAAGCAGGCCGGGGTCAGCCGCGTGATGTCCTTCGGCGCGAAGGGCAGCGACGCGCGGTTGATCGGATGCTCCGAAACCGCAGACGGGATGAAGGTTCAAAGCGAGATCCTCGGCCGCCGCGTGGATTTCCGGGTCGGCGCGCCGGGCGCCCATATCGCGGGCAACGCCGTCGGCGCGCTGCTTTCCGTCGCTGTGCTGGAAGGCGATGTCCTGAATGCCGCCGCGGCGCTTTCGCATTTCGCGGCGCTGAAAGGCCGCGGCGCGCGCTTCAGAATCAAAGCCGATGGCGGCAGCGCTGAGATCATCGATGAAAGCTACAATGCAAACCCCGCTTCGATGGCGGCGGCTCTGACGTTGCTTGGCTCAGCCAATGCGAAGCGCCGCATCGCGGTGCTGGGCGACATGCTCGAGATGGGACCGGAGGGCGCCGCCCATCACGCGGGGCTCGCGAAGGATATCGAAGCCGCGCGCGTCGATCTTGTTTTCGCCAACGGCCTGCAGATGAAGTCGCTTTGGGACGCTTTGCCGGTTTCGCGCCGCGCGTCTCATGCCGCCACCTCCGCCGAGATCGCGCCGCTGGTCGCGAGCACAGTGCGGGCCGGCGACGTCATACTTGTAAAGGGTTCTTTGGGCAGCCGGATGGCCGCGATCATCGACGCGCTGAAAGCGCGCGGGCTCGCGAGCTAGGGGAGGAACCGGTGTTTCATTATTTTCTGTTTCCACTAGCGGATCGCTTCGCGGCGCTAAACATCTTCCGCTACATCACATTCCGCGCCGGCGCCGCGTTGATGACCGCGCTGCTGATCGCTTTCGTCATCGGCCCGTCGATGATTGCCTGGCTGCGCGCGCGCCAGGGCAAGGGCCAGCCGATCCGCGTCGACGGCCCCCAACGGCATATCGTGGAGAAGCAGGGCACCCCGACGATGGGCGGGTTCCTGATTCTTATATCATCGGTGGGATCCACGCTCTTGTGGGCGGATCTCACCAATCTCTATGTCTGGATCGTGCTCTTCGTGACGCTGGCTTTCGGCGCGCTCGGTTTCACCGACGACTATGAGAAAGTGACGAAGCGCTCCTCAGCCGGGATCAGCGGCCGCGCAAAGCTCATCGTGCAGTTCGTCGTCGCCGTTCTGGCGAGCTATGCGGTGATGCAACTCGAAGGTCCCCCGCTGGCCGGCGGTGTCGCCGTTCCTTTCCTCAAGCAGGTGATCGTGCCCCTCGGCTGGGGCTTTCTGGTGTTCGGAATGTTGGTGATCGTCGGCGCGTCGAACGCGGTGAACCTGACCGACGGCCTTGACGGCCTGGCGATCGTGCCGGTGATGATCGCCGCCCTCGCTTTCGCGCTGATCGCCTATCTTGTCGGCAACGTGAAGTTCGCGGATTACCTCCAGCTCCACTATGTGGCCGGTACCGGTGAGCTTGCTGTGTTTCTCGCGGCGTTGATCGGCGCCGGCCTCGGCTTTCTCTGGTACAACGCGCCGCCGGCCATGGTCTTCATGGGCGACACCGGGTCATTGGCGCTGGGCGGCGCGCTGGGCGCTGTGGCCGTCGCAACCAAGCACGAAATCGTTCTGGCGATCGTCGGCGGGTTGTTCGTGCTCGAGGCCGTATCGGTCATCATCCAGGTGGCGTCGTTCAAACTTACCGGAAAGCGCGTCTTCCGCATGGCGCCGATCCATCATCATTTCGAGCAAATGGGCTGGAAGGAATCCACGGTCGTCATCCGCTTCTGGATCATCGCTGTTGTGCTGGCGCTCGTCGGCCTTTCCACGCTGAAGCTGCGGTAGAGACCATGATCGTTTCCACCACTTTCGCGAAAGCCGATGTCGCCGTCTTCGGACTGGCGCGGTCCGGCATCGCGTCGGTCAGGTCGCTGGTGGAAGGGGGCGCGCGCGTATTCGCCTGGGACGACAGGGAAGAGAACCGGACCGCGGCAAAAAAAGAAGGCGCGATCATCCAACCCTTCGCCGATTGGCAATGGCAGAAGATCAGGGCGCTGGTTCTGAGCCCCGGCGTGCCGCTGACACATCCGGCGCCGCATGCAGTCGTCGTCGCGGCGAAGGAGGCCGGTGTCGAGATCATCGGCGACATGGAGCTCTTCGCGCGCCAGATCCGCGCCGATCGCGCGAAGCCCGGCCGCGCGCCCATCATTGCCGTGACGGGCACCAATGGAAAATCGACCACCACGGCCTTGGTCGGTCATATCCTCGCGCAGTGCGGATTCGTTGCGGAAGTTGGCGGGAATATCGGCAAGTCGGCACTCGACCTTGCGCCGCCTTCGGCCAAGACGATCTACGTGCTGGAGGTCTCGTCCTATCAGATCGATCTGTCGCCGGGCCTGACGCCTGACGTTTCGGTTCTTACCAACATCACGCCGGATCATATCGACCGGCATGGCAGCCTCGATAACTATGCAGCCGTGAAGGCGCGTCTGCTTGCTCAAACGGCGAAGACTGGCCAGATCTGCATCGGCGTGGACGATGCGCAAACGGCGGCGATCTATACGCGCTGCGCATCCGCCGCCGGCGCCGAGGCTGTTCCGGTCTCGGTCGGCAAAGTCCTGGGCCGCGGCATCTTCGTGCTCGATGGCGCACTCTACGATGCGCAAGGTCAGCGCGCCGCGCAGGTCATGAATATGTCGTCCGCGCCACATCTGCCCGGCGCGCACAACTGGCAGAACGCAGCGCTGGCGTTCGCTGCGGTGAAACCGTTCATCAAGAACGTGCGATCGATCGTGAGTGCCATCGCCAGCTTCCCGGGTCTGGCCCATCGTATCGAAGATGTCGGCCGCATCGGCAAGGTGCGCTTCATCAACGATTCCAAGGCAACGAACGCAGAAGCGGCCGAGCGCGCGCTGGTGTGTTTCCCAGATATCTACTGGATCGCAGGCGGCCGAGCGAAAGAAGGTGGTATCGAGAGCCTGAAGCCGTATTTCGACCGCATCCGCAAGGCCTATCTGATTGGTGAAGCGGCCGGCGCGTTCGCCAACACCTTGGGCGACACGCCGCATGAGATTTCCGGCACGCTGGAGAAGGCTGTCGCCGCGGCTTACGCCGATGCCCGCGCATCCGGTGTTGCGGCGCCAGTCGTCCTGCTGTCACCCGCCTGCGCCTCGTTCGACCAGTTCAAGGATTTCGAAGCGCGCGGCGATGCGTTTCGCATGGCTGTTGAGGGCCTCTCATCCCAAGAGAAGCGCGCGTCATGAGCATCTCGCGCGCGAACAGGGGCGGATTGGCGGACTGGTGGTTCACGGTGGACCGCGTCGCCTTGTTCGTCATGCTTGGATTGATCGGCATCGGCCTGATGCTGGCTTTCGCCGCCAGTCCCGCCGCGACGGGCGGTCCCATGACGGCGGGAGATTTTCGCTATGCCATCAAGCAGATCGCCTTCGCACTGGTTGCCGGCGGCATTCTTGGTTTTACGTCGTTGCTGTCCCTCAAGGCGATCAAGCTCGGCGCGGCAATCATTTTTGCCATTGGCGTGATCGGTTCGTGCCTCGTGTTGTTTACCGGAAGCGAGGTTCTGGGTGCGAAGCGCTGGATCGATCTCGGCTTCACCACCCTGCAGCCGTCGGAATTCCTCAAGCCCAGCTACGCCATTCTGGGCGCGGCGATCCTCGCCGATCCCGTGCCGATCAAGTTCAAGGGCCTGACGCTGCGCAAGGAACTGATTTCCTTTTTGGTTCTGCTGCCGGCGCTGGTGGTGCTCTCGCGGCAACCAGATTATGGCCAGACCGCCGTATTGCTGGCGCTCTGGGCAACACTGCTCTTCTTCAACGGCTTGCCGCTGATCTGGACAAGTATTCTTGGCGGCATCGGCAGCGTTTTCCTGACGCTGCTCTACATCTTCGTGCCTTACATCCACCACCGCGTCGAACAGTTCATGGATGACGACAAGACCGGATATCAGGCCGGCCTCGCCATGAAGGCTTTCGAGCATGGCGGCCTCGTCGGCGTCGGCCCGGGCGCCGGCACGATCAAGTACCGAATTCCCGATGCGCATTCGGACTTCATCTTTGCCGTCGCGGGCGAGGAATTCGGAGTCGCACTCTGCGGGCTTATCGCGCTGCTGTTTTGCGTGCTGAGCGTGAGACTGCTGCTCCGCGCAACTCGCGCGCGCGACGCATTCGCCCAGCTAGCCGGGGCCGCGCTCGCTTCGGTGATCGCGCTGCAGGCCTTCATCAACATGGGTGTGGCGATG
>DATIVW010000063.1:0-5507 GCA_035465595.1 Rhizomicrobium sp.
GCCGAACGATTGATCTTCGAAGCGGGCCGGCTTGCCGGATTCCGTTCCGATAAAACGGACGCAGGTTCGACTCCTGCGCATGAAGGAATTGCATGAGCGATACCAACGATACCAAGCGCCCTGCCAAGACGCTCACGCTGAAGAAGACGGAAACCTCCACCGTCAAACAGAGCTTCAGCCACGGCCGCACCAAGGCCGTCGTCGTCGAGAAGAAGCGCACGACCCATCCCGGCGCCGCTGCGGCGCCTGCGAAGCCCGCGTCTGCCGACAAGGCGAAAGCGCCTGCCGCCGAAGCCGCGAAGCCCGTTGCGGCGAAGCCCGCAGCGCCGGCGCGCGATGCGTCCCGTCCGGGCGTGGTGCTGCGCCAGCTGACCGAAGAAGAAAAGGCGCGCCGCGGCGCGGCGCTTGCCGATGCGCGCGTGCACGAGGAAGAAGCGCGCCGCCAGGCCGAAGAAGATGCGCGCCGCAGGGCACAGGAAGAAGCGCTGCTGCAGAAGGAGCGCGAAGCCGCCCTTCGCCGCAAGGCCGAAGAAGACAAGCGCAAGGCCGCCGAGGAACTCGCGCGCAAGCATGCGGAAGAAGAAGCCGCGCGCCGCGACAAGGGCGAGGCGCCCGCGCGCGCCGCGGTCGCGGAAGCGCCGCGCACGCGCCGCGTGAACGAAGAAGAAGACGAAGCGCCGAAGAAGGTTGGTCCGGGCGGCAAGGTCGCGCCGAAGACGCCGGCCGCGCGCAAGCCGGGCGGCGAGGATCGCCGCCGCGGCAAGCTGACCGTCACCCGCGCGCTGTCCGATGATGGCGGCGAGCGCACGCGTTCCGTCGCCGCGTACAAGCGTCACCTGCAGCGCCTCAACAAGGGCCAGCAGCAACAGGCCGCCGGCCCTGCCGGTCCGCGCGAAGTGACGATCCCGGAAACCATCACGGTCGCCGAACTTGCGAACCGCATGGCGCGCCGCTCCGTCGACATCATCAAGGTGCTGATGAAGAACGGCATGATGGTCACGCAGAACGACGTGATCGATGCCGATACCGCCGAACTGGTCGCCGCCGAGTACGGCCACACGGTCAAGCGCGTTGCCGAGTCCGACGTCCTCGAAGGCCTGAAAGGCCCCGCCGACGACAGCGCCGACGCACTTCCGCGCCCGCCGGTCGTCACCGTCATGGGCCACGTCGACCACGGCAAGACCTCACTGCTGGACGCGCTGCGCAAGACCGACGTCGTCGCGGGCGAAGCCGGCGGCATCACCCAGCACATCGGCGCCTACCGGGTGCAGCTGAAGCACGGCCAGAAGATCACCTTCCTGGACACGCCGGGCCATGCCGCGTTCACGCAGATGCGCGCGCGCGGCGCCAAGGTCACCGACCTCGTCATTCTGGTGGTTGCCGCCGATGACGGCGTCATGCCGCAGACCGAGGAAGCGATCAGCCACGCCAAGGCCGCGCATGTTCCGATCATCGTCGCCGTCAACAAGATCGACAAGGGCGACGCCAATCCGGCGCGCGTGAAGACGGAACTTCTGCAGCACGAAATCCAGGTCGAGGATCTCGGCGGCGATGTGCTGTCGGTGGATGTCTCCGCGACCAAGGGCATGAATCTCGACAAGCTGGAAGAAGCCATTCTCCTGCAGGCCGAAGTCCTCGATCTCAAGGCGAATCCGAACCGCACCGCCGAAGGCGCGGTCATCGAAGCCAAGCTCGACAAGGGCCGCGGCCCCCTGGCCACCGTGCTCGTGCAGCGCGGAACGCTGAAGACGGGTGATATCGTGGTTGCCGGTTCCGAATGGGGCCGCGTGCGCGTACTGGTGAACGATCGCGGCGAGACCATCCCGTCCGCCGGCCCTTCGACGCCGGTGGAAGTGCTGGGTCTTTCCGGCGTGCCGGAAGCCGGCGACGAGTTCGTGGTGGTGACGGACGAAAGCCGCGCCCGCGAAGTCACCGAGTACATCGCGCGCAAGCGCCGCGAGGCGCGCCACGCCACCACCGCGCGCCAGTCGCTCGACCAGCTGCTCAAGACGCAGAAGGAAGGCGAGAAGCGACTGCTTCCGCTCGTCATCAAGGCGGACGTGCAGGGTTCGGTCGAAGCGATCCAGGGCGCGTTGCACAAGCTGGGCACCGACGAGGTCGGAGCGCAGGTTCTGCAGTCGGGCGTGGGCGCGATCACCGAATCCGACGTGATCCTGGCGCACGCTTCAGGCGGCGCGATCATCGGATTCAACGTGCGCGCCAACGCACAGGCGCGCGAGCGCGCCAAGCGCGACGGCGTCGAAATCCGCTACTACAACATCATCTACAACGTCGTGGACGATGTGAAAGCGGCTCTGTCCGGCATGCTGGCGCCGGAGACGCGCGAGAAGTTCCTGGGCAATGCCGAAGTGCTAGAGGTGTTCACCATCTCCAAGGTCGGCAAGGTCGCGGGCTGCCGCGTCACCGAAGGCGTCGTGCGGCGCGGCGCCAAGGTGCGCCTCATCCGGGACAACGTCGTCATTCACGAAGGCGAGCTCTCCACCCTCAAGCGCTTCAAGGACGAAGTGCGCGAGGTGCAGACCGGCCAGGAATGCGGCATGGCCTTCGCGGGCTACCAGGAGCTGCAGAAGGGCGACATCATCGAGTGCTTCGAGGTCGAGACGATCAAGCGCGCCCTCTAATCGCAACCGAGCGTGGCGATGACTTCGAATTTTACCGCACCCTCAAGCGAGCTTCAGAAGTATCTGAAGCTCGCCGACGCCGCCGTTCGCGCAGGCGACATGCGCCGCGCGCTTCAGGTCGGGCATGAAGCCTCCGCGCGGGGACTTCAGCACCCTGGCCTTCTCGCTCTGGCCGCGCGGTTCGAGCTCAATGCCCAGCGGCCGGAGCAGGCGCATGCCTTTGCGCAGCGGGCCCGCAAGCTGGCGCCGCGCGCGCTCGAAGTGCTGCAGATCGTGGCGGCGACCCATGCCGCGCTCGGCCATGACCGCGAAGCGATCGCTGCCTATGACGAAGCCTTGCGGCAAGCGCCCGGCAATCTGGATTTGCGCTACAACCGCGGCCGCCTGATGGAAGACATCAGCAAGCCTGACCTGGCGCGCCGCGACTACGAGCGTGTTCTCGACGCGGTGCCCAATCACGGCCCGGCGCTGGCGCGCCTTGCCGCCATCGCCGCCGCTGCCGGACGGTTCCCAGCTGCGCGCGACTACGCGACACGCGCGCTGAAGGTCAATCCGCGGGAAGAGGCCGCGAGCATCGTTCTGGCGCAGGCCGATCTGGCCGACAAGAACTACGAATCGGTGATGTCCATCGCCAAGCCTTTGGCGTCGCCGTCCAATCCGATCAGCGTCAATCGATCGATCGCGCATGGCCTGATCGCCGATGCGTATGACGCGATGGGGCGATATCCCGAGGCCTATGCCGCCTACACCGCGTCCAACCAGGCGATGAAGACGCATTTCAGGCAGTTCTTCGAGGCGCCGGGCGTGGAGACGGCGCTGTCGCGCAGCCGCCGTGTCGTCGGCTTCTTCCAGAACGCGGATATGCCTTTGCCCGCCGAATATGCGCGGTCCCGCTCGCCGGTTCCCAACCACGTTTTTCTTCTCGGCTTTCCGCGCTCCGGCACGACGTTGCTGGAGCAGGTTCTGGGCAACCACCCTGCGATCGAAACGCTGGAGGAAATCGACACGCTCATTGAAACCGAGCGCGATTTCTTCCTGCCATCGGGTGGCCTGGAAAAGCTTGTCGCGGCAAAAGACAGCGAACTTGCTCCGTACCGTGAGTCCTATTGGAGCATCGTCCGCGACAACAAGATCGGGCTGGATCGCTCGATTTTCGTGGACAAGATGCCGCTCAATTCACTTCTTTTGGGCGCGATCGCGAGACTGTTTCCCGATGCGAAGATCCTGCTGGCGATCCGGGATCCGCGCGATGTCGTGCTCAGCTGCTTTCGCCGCCGCTTTGGCATGTCGGCCAAGATGTACGAATTGCTGACTTTGGAAGGCGCCGCGGATTTTTACGCAACGGCAATGCAAATGTGCGAAATCGCGCGCGAAAAGTTTCCGATGCAATTTCGTGTCACGCGCTACGAAGACCTTGTCGCGAATTTCGAAACCGAGACCCAGTCCCTGTGCGAATTTCTCGGGATCGAATACAGCGGCGACATGGTGAATTTCGCGGATCGCGCGCGCGAGAAACTCGTGAACACGCCGAGTGCCTCGCAAGTATCGCAGGGCCTCTACACCCGGGGCGTCGACCAGTGGCGCGCCTACAAGGATCAGATCGCGCCGGTCATCCCCCGACTCGCGCCGTGGATCGCCAAGTTCGGATACGCGGAAGAATAGGAGCAACCCATGCCGCGCCATCAGCACCAGTCACGCGAGAAAGGTCCGTCGCAACGCCAGCTGCGGGTGGGCGAAATGCTGCGCCACGCGCTGTCGCAGGTTCTGATGCGCGGCGATATCCGCGACGACGATCTTGCGGGCGTGTCGGTGACGATCACGCAGGTGAAGCCATCCGGCGACATGCGCCATGCCACGGTCTATTGCGAGCCGTTGGGGGGCAAGAACGCCGACAGGATCATCAAGGCGCTCAACCGCCACAAGGCGTTCATCCGCGGCGAGATGGGCCACATGATCGAGCTGAAGTTCACGCCCGATCTGCGGTTCGTCGAGGACGATTCCTTCGCCGAAGCGGAGAAGATCGAAAATCTCCTGAAGTCCGAGCGCGTGCGCCGCGATCTTTCCAAGCCCGCCGAAAACGACGATGAGTCGTAAGAAAAAGGGCAACGCCGTCCACGGCTGGGTGATCGTGGACAAGCCGGAAGGCGTCACCTCGACACAGGTTGTCGGCAAAGTGCGGCGCATCTTCGATGCGCAGAAGGCCGGCCATGCCGGAACCCTCGATCCGATGGCGACCGGCGTTCTCGCCGTCGCGCTGGGCGAAGCGACCAAAACCGTCCCCTACGCGATGGACTCGCAGAAGACCTATCGCTTCACCGCACGCTGGGGCGAAGGCCGCGACAGCGACGATGCCGAAGGCGCCGTCACCGAAACCTCCGATGTCCGGCCCAGCCGGGAGGCGATCGAAGCCGCCATCCCCCGCTTTGTGGGCGAGATCCGCCAGACCCCTCCGGCCTATTCGGCCATCAAGGTGGATGGGGAGCGAGCCTATGATCTGGCCCGGGACGGGGAGGCCGTGGAACTCCAGCCGCGCACCGTCCTGGTCCACGAAGCCCGTCTTCTGGACATCCCGGATTCGGACCATGCCGTGTTCGAAATGCGTTGTGGCAAAGGCACTTACGTGCGGGCCTGGGTCCGGGATATTGCCCGGGCGCTTGGCACTTGCGGCCATGTTTCCCAGCTCCGGCGCACCTCGGTTGGCGGGTTCTCGGAGAAAGATTCTGTCCCCCTAGAAACGCTGGGGGGTTTTATGCATAGTCCCGCCGCTTTTGAGCACTTGAGGCCCATTTCTACCGCGCTGGACGGCATCCCGGCGCTGGCAGTTACGGGTCCGGATGCAGTTCGCCTCCGCAGCGGCAATCCGAT
>DATIVW010000064.1:0-4409 GCA_035465595.1 Rhizomicrobium sp.
TGGCGAACCTGCCTTATGTGCAGGACGGCCTGAAGGTCTCGAAGAACGGGCAGGTCCAGCTCGGCGACTATCAGGAAATCCGCATCCGCCATTTCCATCGCACGCTGGACAAGTATCTCGCCGCGCGCTGAGCGCCGGCGCACACAAGGAATGTCATGACCCTCACGCCCATACGCATGCCCAAATGGGGCCTTTCCATGCAGGAAGGGACCATCGTCAACTGGTGGAAGGAGGAAGGCGCTCCCGTCGCGGAGGGAGACGAGCTGGTAGATATCGAGACCTCCAAGATCACCAACGTCTTCGAGGCGCCGCAGGCAGGCACCTTGCGCCGTATTGTGGCGAAGCAGGGCGAAACGCTTCCCGTCGGCGCATTGATCGGCGTGGTCGCCGAGGCCGGCGACAGCGATTCTGATATCGACGCCTTCGTCAGCGACTTCCAGGCCAACTTCACGCCGGGCGATGTGGAAGGCGAGAGCGGCGGGGCGCTCGCCGTGTCGAATGTCGAGGCGGGCGGCCGCACGATCCGCGTCGGCCGCGCGGGCGAAGGCGAGGGTGTGCCCGTCGTGCTGCTGCACGGCTTTTCCGGTGACATGAACAACTGGCTCTTCAACATCGAAGCGCTGGCGACTGTGGCTCCGGTCATCGCGATCGACCTTCCCGGACACGGCGGATCGTCCAAGGATGTGGGCGATGCTTCGCTCGTCACGCTGTCAAAGGCAGTCGCGGACACGCTGGATGCCCTTGGCGTCCGGAATGCGCACATCATCGGCCATTCGCTGGGCGGCGCGGTCGCGGCGCGGTTCGCGATCGACAACCCGGCGCGCGTCGCGTCGCTGACGGTGATTGCGCCTGCGCTGTTCCCGGGAACGAGGGCGTCGGAGGAATTTCTCACGGGCATCGTCGAAGCGCAGCGCGCGCGGGATCTCAAGCCCTTCGTCGAGATGCTCTTCGCCGATCCTTCGCTGGTGACCAAGGACATGCTGGAGGACATGACGAAGTACAAGCGCCTGGACGGCGTCGAGGAGGCACTGGCGGCCTTGCGCGACCGGCTCGTGAATGCGGATGACGCGGCCGGTCTGGCGAGCGGCCTGGCGAAGATTCCATCGGGAACGGTGATCGCATCGAAGTCAGACCAGATCGTCGGCGCGCCGGATCAGGCCGCGCTGCCGCCGTCATTCAGGGTGATCTGGATTGATGCCGGTCACATGCCGCATCTGGAGAAGGCGGCCGAGGTCAATGCGATCCTCAAGGAGGCGATCGGCTGATCACTTCCGCTTGGGCGGGATCGGGATATCGCCTTTGCGTATGGCGAGCAGCATCTTGCTCACGAAGTCGCGCAGCTGGCGACGGCGCTTTTCATCGGCCCAGATGTCGCGATTGAGCAAAAGCCCCTCGATCGCCGCCACGCAGAAATCCATGGCGAAGATGTAGCGCTCAAGCTCCTTCTGCCATTCGGGGAAGGCCTTGATCACCTCCTGGCGCTCGATCTGGTCGTATCGCCTGGCCTTGGGCAGGAAAATCTCGCGCAGCTCTTCGTCGGTGCGCGCCGCGACCGAAAGCTCCAGATAGGCGGAGAACTCCCGGGTGAGGAGGCTCTGCCAATACTGCTCGACGCCCGCGACGTCTTCCACGCGCTGCTGTTCGCTGAGCGCCTTCACACGCACGATGAACGCTTCCATGCGCTTGTAGAAGGTGTAGTCGATAACGGACGCGATCAGCTCCTGCTTGGTCGCGTAGTGGTGAAGCATCGCGCCGCGCGAGATTTCGGCGACCTGGGCGATGAGCTGGGTGGTCGTTCGCGCATATCCATACTTCTCGAGGCAATCGATCGCGGCTTCGAGAATGGCAATGCGGGTCTGCGCGCTCTTGCGCTGTTGCCAGCCTGCGCCTTCCGCGGCAAGGCCCTCAGGCTCCAGTTCGGCCAGGGCCTTGGCCGCCCGCTGTTCGATGTTCATCCCCAGTACCTTCGTGAGCGAAGCAATCAGACTAGTCGGATTGTTTACACAAGAGCGGCCGTGGACGCGAGGTCAAAGACCGAGCGCCAGCCGCGCCAAAATGTTGCGCTGTACCTCGCTCGATCCTCCGTAAATGGTTGATGCGCGTGTGTTCAAATATCGGGCGGTTATGGTCGCGCCGTAGGCTGGTCCAATGGGCGACTCGTTGGCGCCTTCGCCCAGCGATGCCCGCTGATCGGGTTGTACGTAGTAAGCAAGCGCCTCGATCGCAAGCTCGGTGACCGATTGCATGGTTTCGGTGCCCCTGAGCTTGAGCATGGACGCTGCCGAGTCGCCGGCATTTCCACCTGTGGAAAGCTGGGAAATGATCCGGCGTTCCGTGAAATCCACTGCGCTCAACGCAACATCCAGCTCGCTCATCTTGCGGCGAAACGCGACGTCATCCCAAAGTGAAACGCCGTAGCCGTTGCGCTCCTTCTCGGCGATGTTTCGAACCGTGCGCATCATGCCGCGAATGCGCGAAGCGAAGGCGTGTCCGCGCTCGAATTCCAGCAGATATTTCGCAACGCTCCAGCCGTCATTCTCCTTGCCGACGCGATTCGAGGCCGGGATGCGGACATTGTCGAAGAAGACCTGGTTGACCTCGTGCTCGCCGCTCATGGTGATGATGGGCTTGATGGTGATGCCAGGTGTCGCCATGTCCAGCAGCAGGAACGTGATGCCCTGCTGGGGCTTGCCGGAGTTGTCCGTGCGCACCAGCAGGAACATCCAGTTCGCGTATTGTGCGTGCGTGGTCCAGATCTTGGTGCCGTTGACGACATAGTGGTCGCCATCCAGCGCGGCGCGGCACTGCAAGCTCGCCAGATCCGAGCCCGATCCCGGTTCAGAATACCCCTGGCACCAGTAATTTTCGCCGGAGAGAATGCGCGGCAGATGCCACGATTTCTGTTCCGGCGTGCCATATCCCATGAGCACGGGACCGCACATCTGAAGTCCCATGGCGGGCAGGGCAGGCGTGCCCGCATCGGCGCACTCGTTGTCGAAGATGTAACGCTGCACGACCGACCAGCCCGTGCCGCCATATTCCTTCGGCCAGGACGGCGCGACCCAGCCTTTGTCGAACAGAATCCTGTGCCAGCGCCGATTGACGCTCGCTTCGGCGAAGACACCGGCCTGTTTCTGCGTCGCAATGCGCAGCTCGGCCGTGAACGCCTTGTCGAGGAACGCCCGAACCTCATCGCGGAACGCGAGGTCGGCAGGAGCAAGCGAAAGGTCCATGGCGCGTGCGACTTCTTTATTTATCCCGATGCGTGCCGCGGGCTTGCTTGGCGCCGCCAAAAGAACTGTAGTAGCAACGATGAAAAAAACAATCCGTCCGGTTTAATAATCGGGCGGCGAGGAGGACGCGATGGATCTGGGTCTGAAGGGATTGAAGGCAATTCTGGCCGGCGCCAGCAAAGGCATTGGGCGGGCGACCGCGGAAGTGCTCGCCGCGGAAGGTTGCGACGTGGCCATTTGCGCGCGCGGCAAGGAAGGCGTGGACAAGGAAGTCGCCGCACTGAAGGCCAAGGGCGTGAAGGCGGTCGGCGACTCGGTCGATATGGCGAACGCGCAGGCCTACACGGGATGGATCAAAAAGGCGGCCGACGAACTCGGCGGCTGCGACATCTTCATTTCGTTTGCATCGGCCGGCGGCGGTCCGGCCTCCGAAGAAACCTGGAAAGCGGTGTTCGACCTCGATCTGATGGCCACGTTCCGCGGCATCCAGGCGGCGTTGCCCTATCTTGAAAAATCAAAGGCCGGCTCCGTGGTTGCGATCTCGACCACCGCTGCGCTGGAGGAATTCCTCGGACCGCAAGCCTACAACGCCATGAAGGCGGCCGTGATCAACCATGCTCACGCGATGTCACAGGCGCTCGCACCCAAGGGCATTCGCGTCAACACCATATCCCCCGGGCCGGTCTATATTACCGGCGGCTCCTGGGACATGGTCAAGACGCACATGACTCCCATCTACGACATGACCTTGAAGCAGATTCCGATGGGCCGCATGGGCAATGCGGAGGAAGTGGCGCGCGCGATCGCCTTCGTGGCATCGCCCGCCTGCCGCTTCATGACCGGGACCAATGTCGTGATCGACGGAGCTTTCACCAAGCGCGTTCAATACTGAGGCGCACGCCATGGCGGAGAACCGGAAGATCAAGGTCGCGCTCGTCGCGGCGGGTAAATATCACGACATCGACTTCGCGCGGCTTGAGATCCTCAAGCTTCTGGCGGAGGACGAGCGCATTCGCGTAAGGGTGTTCGAGGATTATTCGAACATCGCGGCCATTCGCGAGAGCGATTTCCTGGTCACCTATACCTGCGACGTGGTGCCGAGGCTCGATGAGCAGGAGGCTTTGCGCGCCTATGTCGAGGGCGGCGGGCGTTGGTACGCGCTGCACGGCACCAACT
>DATIVW010000065.1:0-4400 GCA_035465595.1 Rhizomicrobium sp.
CGTGTGACCGGCATTGGTGAACGACATCGACGTGCCGTCGTCAAAATTGTAGGTGCGCGAGCCGAAGACATTGTCGATGTAGCCGGCGTCATGCTCGTCCCATGCGACAATGCGCAGCGCGACCTTGTCCGACAGCGGAATGTTGACCATGCCGTGCGCGCCATAGCCGATGCCGCCGTGATCGACGGCGTTCACATCCAGGTCGTAGCTCGCGGCGAAACCGTCCGTGTCCGGCTTGTTGGAGATGATGCGGATAACGCCCGATTCCGCGCTCGCGCCGTAAAGCGTGCCTTGCGGGCCCGACAGCGCTTCCACGCGCGCGATATCGTAGGCGGGAATATCCAGCGTGCCGTCGATGGTGGTGATCGGCGCTTCGTCGAAATAGACGCCCACCGTCGGCACCGGGCCGGAGTGGTTGCCGTTCTCGTCCGAGGCGATGCCGCGCATGGTCACGTTGGAGAAGCCGGGGCCGCCGTTGCTGCCCTGGCCGCTCACCGCATAGGTGACGTTGGGCATGTAGAGCGCGAAGTCGGTGAAATTCTTCAGATGCAGATCCTGAAGTTTCTGCGCCGTGATCGCCTGAACCTGCATCGGAACCTTCTGCAGGTCTTCCGAGCGCTTCTGGGCTGTGACGATCACTTCCTCGATGCCGCCGCTTCCCTGCGCGAGGGCCGGAACGCCCGCGAGCATGGTGGACGCCAGAAGCGCCGGACCGATCGCAAAACGCATGGATTTTCCTGCTGACAAACGACGCATGAATTGAGCCCCTCTCAAACAAAAAATTCCCGCAAGCGCCCGCAACGCCAGCTTCCCCGGGAATCCCATATTTTATGATGTTATTGTGAAGCCGGGGTTTCGCCGTCGTCAATGCTGGATTGCTGCGCCGCCACAATGAATTGCGGACTGTGTTCAAAATACCGGCACGGCCGGATAGGCGGGGAGCACCGGCCCCAGAGCCTCCCGGAGCGGACCCAGCCACGGCTCGAAGTTCTGCCAGTGATCGGTGGCATCACGGTAAATCGGCTGGCGCACCTGCTCGGAACTCGCCGTGCGGACGGCGCGCTCGTTCTCATAGAAGCGCAGGCACGAATCCTCGAACGGCAGGCCGCAATATTCCAGGAGGCGGCGTACTTCGGTCTCCGGATCGGCGACCATCTGCTCATAAATGACCCGGTGGACGCACCCCGGCATGACCGAATCGTAATGCGCCATGAGCGAAACATATTCGGCGTAATAATGCCCCGCGTCTTCCAGGCCGTACGAGAAGGCCTGCCCGCGCGCGAAATGCTGCTTGAAGCAGGAGAAGCTGCAGCCCATCGGGTGGCGCCGCGCGTCGATGATCTTCGCGTTCGGCAGGATCAGGTGAATGAACCCCGCGTGAAGGAAATTGTTCGGCATCTTGTCGATGAAGAACGGTTTGCCGAGCTTGCGATGGATGCGGGTGCGATCGAGATATTCCTCGCCCAGTTCCCGGAAGCGCTCGATCGGCAACTCGGCGACGACTTCCGGGTAGGCATCGTCGCCTTCCTTTTTCACCCATTTTCCCAGCTCCCGCGTCATCTGCCCGATGTCATGCAACTCCATGGTGCCTTCGACCTGCGAATGGCTGGACAGGATCTGCTCGATCAGCGTCGAGCCTGAACGCGGCAGCCCGACGATGAAGATGGGATCGGGCGCCGGAGAACCGGCCCCTTTGCGATCATCGAAGAGCGTGCGCGTGTAGACCGATTTCAGGCGCTGCGAAAAGCTTGTCGTCTGGTCCCTGTGATAAGGCTGGCTCTTGCGGCGCAAGGCATTGGCCCTGGTGTAGTGCTCGAACGAGGCGGCGTAGTCGCCGGCGTCCTCCAGAGCCTTGCCGAGCGCGAAGCCGAGATGGAAGCGGTCCTCGTCGTCGATGTCCTCGCGTGCAAGCTGCGCGCGCATCGCCGCGATGTCCTCCGTCGTGAAGCGGAAGGTCTTCAGGTTGGCAAGGCTCCAATACGCTTCGCCGAGACTGGGCCGCTGCGCGATGCTCTTGCGGTAGGCGGCAATGCTGTCGGACTGGCGCCCCGTCGTCTTCAACACATGACCGTAGCTCATCCACGCCTTGGGCTGGTCCGGATGGGTCTTGAGCAACTGCTCGAATATCTCAATGGCACGATCGTACTCGCCGACGAGGCTGAGCGCCGCGGCTTTCACGGCCGTGTAGCCGGGATTGCGCGGGGACTTGGCCAACAACACATCAGCCTGTTCGATCGCGTCCTTCGGTTTACCGTTGCGATAGAGGATCGAGGCATAACAGCTTCGCGCGGCTTCAAAGCTTGGCGCGATTTCCACCGCATGGCCGAAGAGCTTCTCCGCATCGTCATAACGGCGCAGACGCGACGCGATCTCGCCCAGCATGCGGATCGCCGAAACGTCGGTCGGATGAATCTTGAGGAACCCGCGCAACATGCGCTCGGCGATCGAAAGCCGGTTCTCGCACAGCGCCGCCGCGGCTTCCATCAGCTTGGGATCGTTCACCGACGCTTCGATGTGCCGTGCATAGGCCTCGTCGGCGCCGCCCGCGTCCCCCATGAGCGTCCGCTCGTCGCCCAGCGCGCGCCAGGCGTGGGCATGCCTGGGATTGATGCGCGTGGCCTGCGTCAGGATTTCTATGGCACGCCGGTTCTCGCCCAGATCGGAGAACGCGAGGCCAAGCTCGTAGCGCGCATCCGCGGAATTCGGCAGCGCCTGCACCAGCCGTTCCAGGATCTCGCGGGCCTGCGCCGCATCGCCTTGCATGCGGGAGGCCGACGCCAGAACGAAGAGCGCCTGCGCATGGCCCGGCGCGAATTTTAGGATTTCCCGGGCCTGCTCGGCGGCGAGGTCGGGACGCGGCCCCAGAAGCTTCGCCGCCTGCGCCAGCGCCGCCGCCAGAGTGCCGGTTTGCCCAGTCGTGTCGCCCGCCACCAAGAATATCCTCAAATTTACGGCCGATAGAACGGGTGCTGACGCGAATGTGTCAACCACCGGCGCGCATTGGGCTATGCTCCGCCGATATCAAGGAAGGAAGACATCATGGTGAAATCGACTTTGCTTGCGGCTGCAGGCGCCCTGCTGCTCGCAATGCCGGCCCTGGCGGCCGACGTGAACGGCGAGATCGTGAATGCCCAGGAGCATGCCGAGTACGCGGCCGCGGCGACGGATCTGAACACCGCGCATGCGCATCTGCACCATGCGCTCAACTGCCTCGTGGGGCCGAACGGCACCGGCTTCGACGCCAAACAGATGAACCCCTGCGCCAATAGCGGCAACGGGATCATTCCGGACACCACCGACGCAGCGAAGAAGAAGACGTTCCAGGCCGCCGCCGACAAGGCGATGGCGGGCATCGCGGAAACCGACCTGGCCAAGACAAAGACGATCGCCGGCGAAATCGCGACAATGCTCAAATAGTGGACTAGCCCGTCGGCATCTCGTCGGCGCCGATACGCCAGGCGCCATCGAGCCATGCCACGATTTCCTGCGCGCCCGGATGATCGAACGCGGCATACCGGGCGCGCAGTTTTTCCTTGCGCTTACCCAGGCGATCGAGCCCCACGTCGTTCAGCGTCAACAGATCGGCCTGCACGCGCAGCGCAAGATCGCGGCCGAGCACCTGTACCGCCGCACGCAAGAACGCCGCGCCATATTCATAGGCCTCGCCCTTCGCATAGGACTCCGCGAGCGTCAGCGCCGGAATACGCGACAGCACCGGCTGCAGCGCCGGATTGACCGCATGCGCCGAGACATGCGGCGCTATGTTTCCCGGCCGGCCCGTGAAACCGCGCAGATGCAGATATTGCGACATGCGCGGGCCGTCATTGACCGGATAGTTGTCCCACAGGAACGGCTTTCGCCTGAGCTGCTCGCCGACGCGCTGCAGATGGCCGGCGCTGAATTCGCGGGAACACACCTCTTCGCCGGTCCAGAACACCTCGATCTTCGGATCGAGCAGCCTGCCGAAATCCTCCAGATAATTTTGCGGGCGTTGCCCGAAGATGCGATCGAGCAAAGGATCGTCGGTGTAGTAGCTCGGGCAGACGATGAGGCGCGTCGCCTTGGAGTGCGCCTGCACGAAGTGCGAAATCTCCGCCTGGTTCTGCGCAAGATCGGGAAGATCGCCGCGCATGTCGTCGAACAACAGCGCCAGATCGTCGAGGCCGAGGGCATCCAGCGCGGCGAGCTTGTTCGTGAGGCGCTTCTGCTCATCGGCATTGAAGTCGCGGAAGATATTGAGCGGACTGAGCCCCACGCCAAAACGAATGCCAAGCGCGCGGCAACTCGCGGAAAGCTTCTTCAGTTCGTCGAATTCAGCGCGTGGATGTTCCTCCGCCCAGCGCTCGCGCAGGAAATGATCGAATTTCGGCGCGTAGATATAGAAGGCGTAGCCATGGGGC
>DATIVW010000066.1:0-8867 GCA_035465595.1 Rhizomicrobium sp.
TGTATATGTGTGGCCGCGCTGGTGGTGCTTGGCGCTGGCACGGGCGCAGGGGCAAAACCGCGACACGCGGAAAAGCCCATCGCCGCAAAACCAAATCATCACGCCGCACGAGCCGCGTTGCCGGCGCCGCAAACCCATCCAACGATTTCGGCCACGCCTCTACCCGAAACGCCGCTCGATCTCAGCCATGCAGTGCCGCTCGACCAGTCCGGCAAGCTGCCGAGCACGACCGACCGTTACCGGAACCTGCAAAAGGAGATCCAGAAAACAAGACCAGTCGTCGAAGGCGCGAAAGTCAAAAGCGAGCAGCTCGCGAATGAGACCGCGCGGTTGCGCAAGAAGCTGATCGATACCGCCGCGCGCGTGCAGCAACTCGAGGCCGAGAAGGCTTCGCTCGACTCCGCCATTGCCGAACTCACCATCGAAGAGCGCCAGATGGAAGTGAGCTTCCAGCGCGACCGCGTGAAGGTCGGACGCCTGCTCGCGGTGCTCGAGCGCCTCCAGCACGACTTGCCGCCGGTGATCGTGCTCAAGGCCGACGACGCGCTCGGCGCCACGCACGGCGCGATGCTGCTGGGCGCGTCCCTGCCGCGCATCTATGAAGCTGCGGCATCGCTGTCGCGGCGCCTGGAAGCGCTGCGCAAGACGCGTGCGGACCTGCAACACCGCCGCATCGAAAGCGCCCGCAATGCGGTGAAGCTTTCGGCGGCGCGCGGAGAACTGGATCAACTTCTCGCGATCAAGGAACGCGAGGCGCAGGCCGCGCAAAGCACCTATGGGGATCTGCAGTCGCAGCTCGACACCATTGCCGGCGAGGCGGCGGACCTTGGAACCCTGCTCGCCAAGGTGGCAACGCTGCGCGCGGCAATACCCGCGGATCAAAACGTGGTGGTCGTCGGCCCGCAGGAACCCGCCGCGCCCGCCCGGCTGCGCCGCGGCGCATTGCGGCGTCCCGTGGTGGGCCATCTGCTGGACGCTTCCGACCCCCGCGCCGCCAACATGTCTCCCGGCGTAACCTTTGTGACGGGGCCGGGAGCCTCCGTTGTCGCGCCCGCCGATTGCCAAGTGCTTTTCGCAGGCCGTTACCATAAAACCGGTGAAGCCTTGATCCTGGAAACGCCGGACGGCTACGATCTTGTGCTTGCGGGCATGGATCGTTTTGCGGTGAGGACCGGCGATCAGCTTCTTGCCGGAGAGCCGGTCGGCGCGATGCCGCGCGGCAACAATGGACGGCTTTATTTCGAAGTGCGGCAGAACGGAAAAAGCTTCAGCCCCGCGCCCTGGCTGGAACCGGATCTGAAGCCCGATTTGAGGAAAGCGAAAAAATCATGAAGCGTTACGCGTTTGTCGGTCTTGGAATGGTCGCAGGTTTCGCCGCGGCCGTGATGCTGTTTCCGGCTGCGCAGAGCGCCGCCGACAATTCGGCCTACAAGCAGCTTGACCTCTTCGGCGACGCATTCGAGCGCGTGCGTGCCAACTATGTCCGCCCCGTTTCCGAAACCGAACTCGTCAACGCCGCCATCGAGGGCATGGTCTCCTCGCTCGATCCGCATTCGAGCTACATGGACGCCAAGGCCTATGCCGACATGAAGATCCAGACCAAGGGCGAATTCGCCGGCGTCGGTATCGAAGTGACGATGGAAGACGGGCTCGTGAAAGTCATCTCGCCGATCGACGACACGCCGGCCGCGAAGGCCGGGATCAAGCCGGGCGACTACATCGCCGCCATCGACAACACGCCCGTGCAGGGCCTGTCGCTTGGCGACGCGGTCGATCGCATGCGTGGCGCGCCCGGCACGAAGATCAAGCTGACGGTCCTGCGCAAGGGCGAGAAGAAGCCTTTCGATCTCTCGCTGACGCGCGCGGTCGTGCATGTGGCGACGGTGAAATTCCATCCTGAAGGCGACGTCGGCTATATCCGCCTGACGTCTTTCAACCAGGAAGCTGCACCCGGCATCGAGCGTGCCGTGAAGGCGCTGCAGCAGCAGATCGGCCCGAACCTGAAGGGCTATGTCCTCGACCTGCGCAACAATCCGGGCGGCCTGCTCGACCAGGCCGTGGATATATCCGACGACTTCCTGCAAGGCGGGACCATTGTCTCCACGCGCGGACGCCATTCGGACGACAACGCGACCTACAACGCCCATGGCGGCGACATCGCCGACGGCAAGCCGGTGGTCGTCCTGATCAACGGCGGCACGGCGAGCGCTTCGGAAATCGTGGCGGGCGCCTTGCAGGACGACAAGCGCGCCAGGATCATCGGCATGCAGTCCTTCGGCAAGGGCTCGGTGCAGACCATCATCCCGCTCAGCGAAGGCGGCGGCGCGTTGCGCCTGACGACGGCGCGTTACTTCACGCCGTCCGGCCATTCGATCCAGGCGACGGGCATCACCCCGGACATCGCGGTTGCGCAAGGTGATGAGTCGGCGATCAAGCTGGCGGCACAGAGCGAAGCCAATCTTCCCGGTCATCTCTCAGGAGAGGCCGGCGGCAAGAAGAACACACAGATCATCAAGCCGGCGCCGGGAAAGAAATATGACGACTTCCAGCTCTCCTATGCGCTGGACGTGCTGCGCGGCAAGATGACGGTGGCGTTCGTGAAAACCGCGGCGGCCACGGAAGAATAAGGCGCAGGCACCATTCAACACGGCTTTGAGATCGTTCGATGAAAAACCGCATTCCGCTCATGCTCGCAGGTGCCGGCGCCGGCTTCTGTCTTGCCGCGACATTCCTGCACTTCGCCTATGCTTCGCCGGATACACCTTCGCCCTATAGCGAACTGGACCGTTTCGGGCAGGCCTTTGCGAAAGTTCGCGCGGATTACGTGGAGCCTCCGGACGACAAGCTGCTGGTCGAGAACGCCATCGGCGGCATGCTGACCAACCTGGACGCACATTCCAGCTATTTCGATCCCAAGACCTTCGCCGACATGACGGTGAAGACCGAAGGCGAATATGGCGGCGTCGGCATCGTCATCCAGTCGGACAAGGGCACGATCAAGGCCGTCGCCGTGATCGACGACGCGCCCGCGCAGAAGGCCGGCGTGAAGGCGAACGACACGATCCTGCAGATCGACGGAACACCGATCACCGGCTTCAAGCTCGATGACGTGCAGAAGAAGATGCGCGGGCCCAGCGGAACGAAGGTGACGCTGACGGTTTCGCGCACCGGCGTGAAAGACCCCATCGACATCAAGCTTGTGCGCGCGCAGGTGCCGGTCGAGCCGGTCACATCCAAGCGCGAAGGCAGCGTCGGCTACATCAAGATACCCGCCTTCAACGACCATACCGACAGCGGCCTGCAGGCAGCGGTGGCAAAGCTCAAGAAAGAGATCGGCCCCGGCATCAAGGGCTACGTCATCGACCTGCGGGATGACGGCGGCGGCGTGCTCGACCAGGCCATCGCGGTGGCGGACGATTTCCTCGAAGGCGGCGAGATCCTTTCCATGCGCGGCCGCAAGCCCGAGGACACCGAGCGTTTCGACGCCCACCCCGGCGACATCGCGAACGGCAAGCCGATCCTCGTCCTGATCAATGGCGGCACCGCAAGCGCGTCAGAAATCGTTTCCGGCGCGCTTCAGGATCACAAGCGCGCGCGCATTGTCGGCACCACGTCGTTCGGCAAGGGCTCCGTGCAAACGATCATCCCGCTCAACAATGGCGAGGACGGCGCTCTGCACATGACGACGGCGCGCTACTACACTCCGTCCGGCCGCACCATCCAGGCCGAGGGCATCGTTCCGGACGTGGTCGTGTCCCAGGGCGTCGATGCCAGCGATCCCTATGCCGAATTCGATGAGCGCGAGGCCAACCTGCCGCATCACCTGGATGCGGAAGGCCCCAAGCCTGCGCCCGAGGGAAAGCCGATTCAGCCGCCAGCGGGCCAGAAGTTCGACGACTTCCAGCTCTCCTATGCCGTCAGCATGCTGCAGGGCGGGCCGGTGATGGCAGACGCGGATACGCAAAAGCCCATGAAGCCGGGTCTCAAGAAGGGTTCGAATTAACCCTCTGGTACTGCAATCCGCGCTATGAAGCGCGCCATGGCGGCAGCGGGATTAACCGATCATGAAAGCAGCGCGCGCGGGCTCCCGCGGGCGCTGCTCTTTGCATGGATACTGCTCGGCGTGCTGATCCTGGTTGCCGCCGGATGGACGGCGCTCTTCGGCAAGAAATCCGACAGCGAGCCCTCCGTCGCTTTCGACGTGAGCATGCCGGCCAAGGGAACCACGCTCGCCAAGACGAAACCGCGCAAGAACGGCGATATCAACAGGATCGGCGCCGGCCCGCAGCCGACCGCGCCGATGCCGGGCGCGCCGGCCACACTGCCTCCGGCGCTGGTGCCGGCGAACATCGCCAAGCCGATCTATGCGGGCGCAAGCCTTGTCGCCGATCCCGACCTGATCGAATCCACGCCGGCCGGCCCCCTGCCGCGCATCGCCGACGATGGCCGCAGTCCCATGACCGCCTATGCACCGCCGGTGCCCAACGTGCAGGGACCAAGAATCGCCATCGTCGTGACGGGCCTTGGAATCAGCGCGAAGGCGACACAGGCCGCCATCGCGAACCTGCCGCCCGCGGTCACGCTGGCGTTCCTGCCGTACACGGACGACGTCCAGCGCTGGGTCGGCGAAGCGCGCAAGCGCGGACACGAAGTGCTGCTCGAAGTGCCGATGGAGCCGTATGATTTTCCGGACAGCGATCCGGGACCGCACACCCTGCGCGCGGGCAATGGCGAAGATTCCAACATCGATCGCCTCACCTGGTCGCTGACACGCTTCACAGGATATGCCGGCGTCACCAATCTTCTAGGCGGGCGCTTCATGGCCGACGCCAATGCGCTGGAACCGGTGATGACGTTCCTGACGCGGCGCGGGCTCATGTTCTTCGACGCGGGGCCGGCGCAGCGCTCGGCGGGACCCGACGTCGCCAAGCGCACCGGCGCGCCTTATGTGCAGAGCGCGTCCAATATCGATGCCATCCAGACCGGCATGGAAATCGACCAGCGGCTTTCGGAGCTGGAAGCGCGCGCGCGGCAGAGCGGTTCCGCCGCCGGAACGGCGTTCGTCTATCCGGTGACGATCGAAAGGCTTTCGGCGTGGGCGCAGGGGCTTTCGGGGCGGGGCTTTGTTCTGGTGCCCGCTTCCGCCATAGTTCCGCCCAGCAGCACCAAATAAGTCCAACGCCACCGATGTCGCGTCATACCCATCTTCGCCATGAAGACCTGCCTTACCGTCCCTGCGTGGGCGTGATGCTGTTCAACCGCGAAGGGCTGGTATTCGTCGGCAAGCGTATCGACCAGACCGTGGAGGGCTGGCAGATGCCGCAAGGCGGGATCGACGACGGCGAAAGCCCGCGCCAGGCGGCGCTGCGTGAGATGAAGGAAGAGATCGGGACCGACAAGGCCGAATATCTGCGCGAGATGGACGAGTGGCTGGCCTATGACCTGCCGCAACACCTTCTGGGCATTGCGCTGCATGGGCGCTATCGCGGCCAGCGCCAGAAATGGATCGCGATGCGCTTCACCGGCGAAGACAGCGACATCAACGTCGCCACGCCCGAGCCGGAATTCGCGCAGTGGAAGTGGCTCGCCATCGAGGCGCTGCCGCGGCTGATCGTGCCGTTTAAGCGCGACACCTACACCCGCGTCATCGGTGAATTCCGCGATCTTGCTTTCACCGCATGACGCATCCCGCATGAATGCCGCGCGCGTTCCGGTTGTGATGATTCACGGCGCGTTCTGCGGCGGCTGGGCCTTCGGCCATTGGCGCGAGATGTTCGCGAGCCGCGGCTTCGACGCGCATCTTCCCGATCTGCGTTATCACGATTGCGGGCGCCATCCGCCCAAGGAACTCGGCACCACGAGTTTGCTCGACTATGCCGGCGACCTGGAAACGCTGCTGGATCAGATCGGCCAGCCGGCATTCCTCGTCGGCCATTCGATGGGAGGCCTCCTGGCGCAGATGCTGGCGGCGCGGCGAGGCGACATTCTGGGTGTCGCGTGCCTGGCGCCCAGCGCGCCTTATGGGATCCTGCCGTCGACACCGTTCGAGATCGCTTCCGCGCAGGCGCTCTACATGGCGGGCGAGTTCTGGAACAGGCCGCTCAAGCCCGAACGCTGGATCGCCGCCGTCAATGCGCTCGACATGCTGGATGAAGTGGCGCGCGATGCGGTGTTCGCGCGCTTCGTACCGGAGTCGGGCCTCGCCACTTTCGAGATCATGCAATGGGCGCTGGATACGCGCCGCGCCAGCACGGTGGATGCTGCGAAGGTGACCTGCAATGTGCTCTGCCTTGTCGGGGCGAAGGATCGCGTCAATCCGCCGGGCACGGTGCGCAGTGTGGCACGTCGTTATCGCGAGCGCGGCAGCTTCGAGGAAATTGCCGGACACAGCCACTGGCTGATCGGCGAGCCGGGATGGGAACGCGTGGCGGAGCGGGTTCTGGAATTTTTCGAACGCACATCACGGCGTGCACGAACTGCGTAGAGCGTTTGCTTCCGCAATTCACATTCTTCGTCATGGCCAGCCTTGTCCCGGCCAACCATGAATATCCGTGCATCAGGGAGATCATGGGTCCCCGGCACAAGGCCGGGGATGACGGTATTGGGTATTGATAATTCCACTTTCGAACTCTTTTCAGTGCTTACAAAAGAAAGGCTCGCGCGGCGTCCCGGCGAGCCCAACGATCCCTAGCTACGCAGCAGGCAGGCAGAGGGCCGTCTTTCAGGCCAACCACAAAGCACCTTCGCTTCGATCTCCCCGGTTTTCATGCCGACTCCATCACCGGATGGCTTCCGCGCGGGGTCCACGCAAGTTTGGCCCCTTACCTGTCTGTCCTTGCGGCGAAGCTACGTCTTCAAGGCTTTTCTCCCACGGCATTACTTCATGAGAACATATAGAGAACATTTGGGCGGCGCACAAGGAGAAATAGGAAGCTTTATTTTAGGGCAGGATTTTAATTGCGTCCTTGCCACAGGGGCCCGTCTTTGATATTTAAGCGTTCTCTTAAATAAGTGCGGCCCGAAACGTGCAATCCCCTCAAGCCCTTACACAGACCTTCGCCGCCATGGGCGACCCGACGCGGCTCGCCATCCTCAGCCGGCTGGCGACGCAGGGCGACCTGACGGTGCAGGAGATCGCGCAGCCTTTCGCGATGAGCCTGCCGGCGGTGTCGCAGCATCTGAAGGTGCTGGAGCGCGCCGGCCTCATCGCGCGCGAACGCGACGGGCAGAAGCGGCCGTGCCGGCTGAATGTGGAGCGTTTCGCCGAAGCCGGCCGCTGGTTCGAACACACCCGCGCCGCGTGGGATGCGCGCTTCAACCGCCTGGAACGATTCCTTGCAACGGCAGAAACCCAAACAGAGATGAAAGACGACGACCATGAGCACTGATCCCCGAAAAGCCTGGGCCCTCGATCGCGAGATCGTTCTGAGCCGTGTGTTCGCCGCGCCGCGCGAACGCGTCTTTGCGGCATGGACCGATCCCAAGCAGATCGTGCAGTGGTTCGGGCCCGATGGCTTCGAAGTGGAATCGCTGGAATGCGACATCCGCGTGGGCGGGCGCTGGCGCTTCAACTACACCGGGCCGGACGGCAAAGTGTGGCACAACCGCATGGTGTTCCTGCGCATCGACGCGCCGAACGTGATCGAGGCCGAACACGGCGCCGACATCGACGACGACCCCACGCGCTTCAATTTCATCATGACGTTCGACGCACAGAGCGACGGCAAGACCGTGCTCACCATGCGCCAGCTTCACCCGACAAAGGAACAGCGCGACGCGACCATCGGCTTCGGCGCGGTGGTGTATGGCTATCAGACGCTGGGCAAGCTGGCGCGGCATCTGGGGGTGGACTGACAGCCCGGTTCGGCGGCATTCGCGGAACAGCCGCCCGGGGCCGAAACCCGCGAGAAACCGGTCGATCGCGGTATCCGCGCGGACAGGCGTTAACCGGGTTTCAAGCGCATGGCGCCAGACTTCGCTGTTCACCCGGGAGCGCGACTTTGCGGCCTGAAGACGTCATCGATCCGTACAGCCCGGCGTCGCCGCGCCGCCAGCTTCGGCTGTTGCTGGTGATGCTGGCGCTTCCGGGCGTGGCCATCATCGGCGGGATGTTTCTCAGCGACTGGCTGATCGCATCGCGCTGCCCGCCGGGCACGGAATTCTCAGGCTGGGTGGACGGCACGCGGCAGCCCTTCTTCCAGATCTGCTCCATCGCGTTCTTCGTCTGGCTCGGCAGCCGCCAGTTGCTCGTGAAGATGGCGCGCGAGGGCCGGCTCGTCGCTGGCAGGTTCGATCCGGAACGCGCGATGCGATGGTGCAATGTCGTGATGCCCGCCGCCATCGCGGTCGGGCTCGGAGCCATGGTGGTGAGCAGCTATTCGCAGTTCTGCGTGCTTTCCGACCGGATTATCTTTCGCGCAAGGCTGGCCGCCGCCGCGGAGACATATGGCTGGGCCGATGTCCGGCGGGTGACGGCCACATGCGTTCATCTCTCCGGCCGCTCATCGCGCGATGCGATGGGCTATGTGCTGACCATGGCGAACGGCCGCAGGATCGATCTTGCCGATACCGACACGCGGCTTCCCGGCATTGTCCAGGCGGCCAGCGCCGGGTTGCGCGGCCTGCCCTATGCTTACGACGCGAGTCGCGTCAGTTCCGGGTGCGATCCGATCCACACCCGGCTCCTGACGATGCGGCCGACGCAACTCGCACAGGTACATCTGCGCGCCGAACTTCACTGACAGGCTGCGCCTGCAGTTTATGAAGGACGTCCTGCCAGCAACGCGCGCTGCGCCGCGCCGTTCGCGATCTTCACATAGGCGGGCAGCATGTCCTGCGTCGCCAGTTCCAGCATCACGCGGTTCTCG
>DATIVW010000067.1:0-2849 GCA_035465595.1 Rhizomicrobium sp.
AATCCCTTGGTCGGGGGTTCAAATCCCTCCGCTGCTACCAGCCGGGCGCAAAATGGGAACCGTTGAATTGGCCCATCAGGCGAAAACCGCTCCTTCCGCCGGACAGATTTCCGACATCACGATTGACGATGTACGCGCCGCTGCGAAGGTGATCGACGGCATCGTCGAGCGCACACCGACACATTACTCGCGCACCCTGTCGAAGATCGCCGGCTGCGAGATCTGGCTGAAATTCGAGAACCTGCAGTTCACCGCGTCCTTCAAGGAGCGCGGAGCGCTGAACAAACTGACGTCGCTATCGCCGGAGCAGCGCAAGCGCGGCGTTGTGGCGATGAGCGCGGGCAATCACGCGCAGGGCGTCGCCTATCATGCCGGTCGGCTGGGCATCCCGGCGACCATCGTCATGCCGGAAGGCACGCCCTTCAACAAGGTGAAGCACACCAAGAATTTCGGCGCGCGCGTGGTGCTGGACGGCGCGACGCTGGTGCAGGCGACCGCCCGCGCCCGCCAGATCGAGAAGGACGAGAATCTCACTTTCGTGCATCCGTTCGACGATCCACTGATCATTGCCGGCCAGGGCACGGTGGCGCTGGAGCTTCTGGCCGATGCGCCCGACGTGGACACGCTGGTCGTTCCCATCGGCGGCGGCGGATTGATCTCTGGCGTTTCCATCGCCGCAAGAGCGCTCAAGCCCGGCATCGAGATCTATGGCGTGGAGACGGCGCTCTATCCTTCCATGTACGATGTGGTGAAGCAGGCGAGCCTTCCATGCTCCGGTCAGACCATCGCCGAAGGCATTGCAGTGAAGGAGCCGGGGCAGATCACCCGCCGCATCGTAAGCGACATGGTCAAGGACGTGCTGCTCGTGCGCGAGGACGAGATCGAGAAGGCTGTCGCCACGCTGCTGGAGATCGAAAAGACGGTCGTCGAAGGCGCAGGCGCCGCGGCTTTCGCCGCCATCGTCTCAAATCCCGATCTCTTCAGGGGCAGGAAGGTCGGCGTCGTGCTGTCGGGCGGCAACATCGACATGCGACTTCTGTCGAACGTGATCCTGCGCGAAATGATGCGCGAAGGCCGCATCCTGCAGCTCGTCGTGGAGATCGAGGACCAGCCGGGCTGGCTCGCCAAGATCGCGACCGTCGTGGGCGAGGCGGGCGGAAACATCCTGGACGTCGCCCACAACCGCATGATGACGGACATGTCGGTGAAATCCGCCGACCTCAGCCTCACCATCGAGGCGCGCGACGCGGCGCACGGCAAGGAAATCCACGAGACGCTTCAAAAGGCCGGCTTCGTCATCCGCAACCACGCGCAGAGCGTGCGCGCGATGCACTCCTGACCCTGGCCTAGCTTTCGCCGTTCGCCTTCTTGCAGGCGTCGTAGAGCTCGTCGATCTTCGCGGCCTTGCATTGCGGCATCAGGCTGGCCGCCTGGTCGCTCTCCCCTTCCAGGCGATAGACCTGGATGCGCTTGGGATAGAGCACCGGCGAATTGTCGAAGCGCGTCACAGCCTGGTCCATCAGCGCCTGCGCCTTGGGGTATTGCTGCCTGGCGATATAGATGTCGGTCAGCCGCGAATAGACTTCCCACGAAGGCTCCGGGCCCTGCACCGCCTTCGTCAGCGCGGCTTCCGACAGCGGCGCCTGTCCATTGCCTTCGTAATATTCCGCGGCGACGAATTCGGTATAGGCGTGATTGCTCGTCGGGTTGCCGACCGCGCGGGCGACATCTGCTTGCGCTTTCGCTGCCGTGCCCTGGCTGGAGTCCGCGATATAGGCGGCAGCGTTCTCCGCATCGGTGTAGTGTCCCAGCATCGCGGTCAGTTGCGGCTTGAGCGGCGAGCTGCTTTGCGGCGACCATGGCAGCGGCGTCGGCTGCGCGGGACGGATCGTGCGGTATTCGCGGAACTCGTACGCGCTGAGAAGATCCTCGCGCTCCTTTGCCGGATGATGCGTGGTCGCGTCTTCGGCCATGTTGTCCACGGCGGAGTCGAAAGCGAAGATCGCGATGTCCGCGATCTGCTCGTTGCTGGGCCGCCCGCCCGTGAGGATCGTGCCGAGGCCGCCGGCGACATTCGTAAGCTTGCCGAAGAAGCCGCCGTTGTCGTCGTCGCTGGAGCCTTTGTCGCTCTTGGCGGCATTTTTCGCAGCTTGCGCCGCACGTGCGGCTTCCGCTTCCTGCTCGGCGAGCTTGTCCATCACCGCCAGCGGCGCTTCGGGATCGTAACCGGCCTTCACCATCAGGTCGAAACCGAGCGCATCGGCGGCATCTTCCTGCCCGCGCTCCATCTGGGGCATCAGCACATTCGCACTCAATTTCGCCAGATGCTGGGCGACGTCGATGCCGCGCCCGATATTGCCGCCGAGCGAACCGCCCAGGCTCAGCGCCGCGCCTTGCGCGACGGTGTCCACCGCGACGCCGTTCACCACGGCATAGTACTGCGATTTCTTGTACCAGTCGGGCGCTTCGTGGCGATAGATCGCATGTGCCAGTTCGTGTCCCAGCACGAATGCCAGTTCGTCTTCGGTTTCCAGCTGTTCGAGCAGGCCGACGGTGATGATGAGCGTTCCGTCCGGCGTGCACTCGCCCGCGAATTCCGGCGCCGCCAGCACATGCACTTCCGGGTGAAAGCTCGCCGGCAGTGTCACCCCCTTCAGCAGGCGCATCATCACGCCCGTGACATAGGCGTTCAGTTCCGGCGAGGGAACGAAGCCCTGTCCGCGCGTGCGCATGATGCCGAGCGCGAGCGGGCGGCCCTTCATCGCTTCGCTGTAATCGGAAGCTGGCTGCAATGTTTCGATGGCCTTGCCTCGGCTCGGATAGCCGTCGCCTTCGCCAGCAAGCGCGAG
>DATIVW010000068.1:0-8502 GCA_035465595.1 Rhizomicrobium sp.
GGGGCAATTTCTCCGCTCGCCAGCGCCCGCGCATTCAAGCGCTCGACGAGATCGGACATGCCGTGACGGACCAGATGGGCTTCCAAGCCTTGATTTTCAAGCCTGGAGCCGGAGGCGGCGAGGTTTAGGAGTTCGTGCCGGAACCTGTCAAGGACGCGGTCCGACAGGGGCAATTCGGCGACAATCTCCGCATGGCGCACCGCCAGATCGGGGTGGCGGAAGAGGATCGTGGAAAGTTCCATCTCCTTGACGCTGCGGGCGCCGGAGCGGCCGGAGCGGGCCAGGAGCGAGTTCTTCACCGCGGGTGAAACGGTCTCCCCGCCACCCGCAAATCCGGGACGCGGCGGCGGGCGGCGGCCGCTGCCGGAAAAGCTGCGGCGGTCCTGCGGCTGGCGCTGCTGGAAAGTCTGCTGCGCAGGCGCGCGGCGCTTGAAGCTGTCGAAGACGCGCTGATCGAAGTCGCGCTTGTAGTAATCGGCGATCTTCGTGTCGCCGATGCGACCCACGATCTCCGCAAGGGAGCGTTCCAAACCAGCGCGGCGTTCGGGCGTGGAGAAATCCTTGCCTTCGGTTTCCGCGCGCCACAGCACCTTGGCCAGCGGTTCCGCCGCATCGAGGATCTTGCGCATCGCCGCCTGGCCTTCGCGCTTGATGAGCGTATCGGGGTCTTCGCCCGAAGGCAGGAACGCAAAGCGCAACGAGTATCCGGGCTTCAGATGCGGCAGCGCCAGATGTGCGGCTCTGAGCCCTGCGCGCAAACCAGCTTCGTCGCCATCGAAACAGAGAATGGGTTCCGGCGCGGTGCGCCAGAGAAGATGAAGTTGATCCTCGGTGAGCGCGGTGCCGAGCGGGGCGACGGCGTAATCGAAACCGGCGCGCACCAGCGCGATCACGTCCATGTAGCCTTCGGCCAATATGATGGTTTGCGCTTTCAGCGCGGCGGCGCGGGCGGTGGCGAAATTGTAGAGCAGATGGCCCTTGGAGAAGAGTTGGGTCTCGCCGGTGTTGATGTATTTGGGCTTGGCGTCGGGATCGAGCGCGCGCGCGCCGAACGCCACGATGCGCCCGCGCGCGTCGGAGATCGGAAACATCACGCGGTTGTAGAAGAAATCTCGCGCCGGACGATCGCCATCCTGCGGGCGCACAAGCCCCGCGGCGACCATGTCCTCCAGCGGAATGTTTTTCGAATAGAGATGATCCTTGAGCGCGGAATTGGAATCGGGCGCATAGCCCAGGCGAAACTGTTTTGCCGCTTCGCCGTTCAAGTCGCGCGACACCAGATAGTCGCGCGCCTCGCTGGAATTCTTCGCACGGAGCTGCTCCTCGAAGAACTGGCAGGCCGCTTCCACCACGTCATAGAGCGACTTCTTCTTTTCCTCGCGGGCTTCGTCTTCCGCCGACCATTTCGGCAACTCGACCCCCGCCTCGCCTGCCAGCCTCTCCACCGCTTCGGGAAAGGAGAGACCTTCGGTCTCCATCATCCATTTGAAGGCGTCGCCGCCCGCGCCACAGCCGAAGCATTTGTAGGTGCGACGCTCGTTCTCGACCTTGAAGCTGGGGGACTTCTCCTTGTGGAAGGGACAGCAGCCCCACATCACCCGGCCCTTGCGGGTGAGCTTCACGCGCCGGCCCACAAGCTGGACGAGATCCGTCCGCCGCAGAATTTCATCGAGGAGATGGGGGCCAAAGCGCATCGCGTCAGTCTAGGGCCTTTGCCGCCGGAAAACGGGGCCGGCGCCCGCAAATTCTGTGAATCGCGATTTTCACCGCTGGGGCCGGATTTTCCCGGTGTTTTGCGCCTGCAAGCGCACCGCAATTGGGGTTAGCACGTATATCCAGCCGTAGGGGAACTTTCTGTAATTGAAGGCAGAATTCGGGTCCCACACATGAAAATGCGACCGGCGGCACAGACTGGTCCGGGCAGCAGCGAACGCTGGTTGCCCCTCGTCGCGGCCGTCCAAAGGCTGGCGACCGCTGATACCATCGAAGGCGTCATCGCCATCGTGCGCGAGACGGCGCGCGAGATTTCCGGCGCGGACGGCATGACCTTCGTCATGCGCGACGGCGAGCGCTGCCATTACATCGACGAGAATGCGATCACGCCTCTGTGGAAAGGCATGCGCTTTCCGCTCACTGCCTGCATCTCCGGCTGGTGCATGTTGCACGGCGAGTGCGCCGCCATCACCGACATCTATTCCGATCCGCGCATTCCGATAGACGCCTATCGCCCGACATTCGTGAAGAGCCTGGTGATGACGCCGGTGGGCCATCCCAGGGCCGTGGCCGCGATCGGCGCCTATTGGGCGCAACAAAAGACGTTCGACGATCACGAGCTCGAATTGCTGGAAGCGCTGGCCCGCTCGACGGCGGCAGCGCTCGCGACAGTGGAGATGCGCAACCGGCTGAGAGAGCGCGAGGAGCACCTCGCGCTGGCGCTCGAAGCAGGCAAGCTGGGATCGTGGGAACTGGATCTCGATACGCAGATCCTTGAAGCGTCCGAGGTCTGCAAAGCCTGTTTCGGCAGAAGCGCGGACGACACCATCACCTACGCTGCGCTTCTGGAAGCAGCACATCCCGCAGACCGCGCGCGCCAGCACACGGCCTTCGAGCTTGCGAAGTGCCGCCATGACATCGATTTCGAGGCGCGCATCGTGTGGCCGGACGGAAGCGAGCACTGGCTGGAATGGCGCGGCCAGCGTGTGCCGGATGCCAACGGCAACGTGGCGCGCCTCGCCGGTGTCGTGCACGACATCACCGACCGCAAGCTTGCCAAGGATCGGCTCGATCACATGCAGGCCGAACTCGCGCAGCTCGGCCGGCTCAACGAACTGGGCCAGATGGCTTCCTCGCTGGCGCACGAGTTGAACCAGCCGCTGGCTGCGGCGGGAAATTACATGAGCGCCGCCAAGTTGATGATCGCCGACAATCGGCTGGATCGCGCGAGGGAACTGCTCGGCAAGGCAGATGTCCAGTTCACGCGCACGCACGCCATCATCGCGCGCGTCCGCAGCTTCGTCGGCAAGGCCGGCCAGGCCCGGACGCCCGAAGAGATCGGCGCACTCGCCGGCGAGGCGTCGGAGATCGCGCAAATCGATCCAAGGCATCGCGAGATCGAGTTCACGCTCAGCATCGCGGACGGCCTGCCGCCGGTGCTGGTGGAAAAGGTTCAGATACAGCAGGTCCTGCTCAACCTGTTGCGCAACGCGTTCGAGGCCGTGGATGGGCGCGCCGAGCCCAGCGTGAGCGCCACGGCACGCCGGACGGAAGACGGCATGATCCGGATCGATGTCGGCGACAACGGCCCCGGGCTCGCGCCGGAGGTGGCGGCAAGGCTGTTCGAACCCTTCGTCACCACCAAGGAGAACGGCATGGGCGTGGGACTTTCCCTGTGCCGCAACATCATCGAGGCGCATGGCGGCCGCATCTGGAGCGAGCCGAGCCCAAACGGCGGCGCCCGGTTTTCATTTCTCCTGCCCGCGGCGAGCTAACGCATCTCGCCTTCAAATGGCGCCCCTGCGGCGGCAGTTCCAGTATTCGCCAGGTTCTCGCGAATGTTCCATTCTCATGATTATTGTCTTGGCAAGACATCGCATGTATTCAATCCATGGGAATCAGGGCCGGGGCAGATTCTTGGTACGCGATATCCATCTCCGCGCGGGACTGGACTTCCGCCTGAAGCTGCTGGAGGCGGCGCAGGACAGGCTGAGCTTTGCCGGCTCGCTGGAAGAGATCATTGGCATCGTGCGCTCCACGGCGCGCTCGGTCTGCTCCGCAGATGGCGTGACCTTCGTGCTGCGCGACGGCGACAAGTGCCACTATGTCGAGGAAGACGCGATCGGGCCTTTGTGGAAGGGCGAGAAATTCCCGATGGAAACCTGCATCTCCGGCTGGGCGATGCTGAACAAATCCACCGCCGCCATCGAGGACATCTTCCAGGATCCGCGCATCCCGCACGACGTCTATCGCAGGACCTTTGTGAATAGCCTGGTGATGGTGCCGGTGGGCGGCGCCTCGCCCGTGGCCGCGATGGGCGCTTATTGGCGCGACAAGAGGGCGTTCAACGAGGAAGACGTGAAAACGGTGGAAGCACTGGCAGCGGCCGTTTCCGGCGCGATGCGGAGGCTGGCGGCTTAGCGCCCACCGGTTGATCGCAAAAACAAATTGTCATCCCCGGCCGAGTGACGCTTCAGCGTCGCGAGGGGAAGGGGACCCAGGTGGATCGGCGATGCCAACATTGGCCGACAATTAGCTGCTTATTTCAACTGACTCTGGAGAAAAAACGTCTCGCGCGAAATCTCGGATCTGGGCAGAGCGTAGTCCGATAAAAGATCGAGCAGATTGTTCCATACGTCCACATCCCGATGAATTGCGCCCGCCTTTACAAGCCGACCGAAATTTAGCGGGGCCGTCTTTTTGACAAGTGCACCTAGCGTCTCACAATCTTCCAATGTCTGTGCGAATGAACACACATCCAACAACGAACGTGGCAACACAGGCTGCGGTCGGAGCGGAAAATAGCGTGAAGCCGTGAAGAGCAAACGACAATCCGATCACCGCACAAACAGAAATGAGCAACATCAAGCAGCCAGTATTACCGATCCACATAAGCTGAGGGGTAGGAAGCTGCAGACCCGTTTCCGCCTCAATCTTCTTGAAGCACGATCTTGTTCCTCCCGTCTCCAAGAAATGCATATCTGTAGCTGGTTTGAGTTCAGATTCGATGCCGAGATTTCTGATTGCGCGACGCAGTCTGTAAAAGATCATCGCGCTGGCGCATTTCTTGTTGGTATCGTTTGTCGGGATTTTGCTTAGAAGCAAATCGTACAGGTCGCCTACAACGAGCGTGCGCTCGGCTTCTGCATCAGTGATCTGAATGTCGAACGCCTTTTCGATATCTTGCACCAGCTCAACGCTGTCCAGATCATCATCCAAACCGAGCGTATTTGCCATCTGACACCTGAGCAATTGGGCCACCTGGGTCCCCTTCCCTCGCGCTTCGCGCTCGCCGGGGATGACAGGGGAGTTATTTCGGCGTCAGCAGCTCTTTCACCATGCCGCTGGCCTTGCCGAAATCCATCTGGCCGGCATGGCGTTCTTTCAGCGCGGCCATGATCTTGCCCATGTCCTTCATCGAGCTGGCGCCGACATCAGCAATCACTTTTTGAATCACGGCGCGCTGTTCGTCCGCACTCATCTGTTTGGGCATGAAGGAGCGGATGATCTCCACTTCCTCGCGCTCGGACTTGGCCATCTCCGGCCGGCCGCCCTTGTCGAACGCCTCGGCGCTCTCCTCGCGCTGCTTGATCATCTTTCCCAGCATGCCGAGGATCTCGTCGTCGGAGATGCCTTCGCGGCTGGTTTCGGTGCGGTTGGCGATGTCCTTGTCCTTCAGGGCCGCATTGACCATGCGCAGCGTGGACAGGCGGCGCTGATCCTTCGCCTTCATCGCCTCTTTCATCTGCTCGTTGAACTGCTCGCGCAGGCCCATGATTCTTCTCCGGATGCTTGGAAAGGCCGATTCTACGGCAATTTCTGCCGTTTTCACAACGCGGGAACCAAACTGGTGGATGCGCGCAAACGCGCGCTTGACCCCCGGGGGGCACATTCCTATTTTCCGGCAAATCGGAGTCCCCCCATGAGCGAGCAAATTTCCGCAACCGCCGAACGACCGGCGGCCACCGTTTCACGCGCGACCGGACTTCTGGTTCTGGCGGATGGAACGGTGTTCGAGGGACAGGGCTTCGGTGCGGCGACTGCGGCGGTGGGCGAAGTCTGCTTCAACACCGCGATGACAGGCTATCAGGAGATCCTCACCGATCCGTCCTATGCCGGGCAGATCGTGGCCTTCACCTTCCCCCATATCGGCATCGTCGGCACCAACAGCGAGGACATCGAGGCGACGACGCCGGTGGTGCGCGCAATGGTGGTGCGCTCCGATGCGAGCCAGCCTTCGAACTATCGTGCGCTGTCGCCGCTCGACCGCTGGCTGAAGCTGCATAACATTCCGGGCATCGCCGGCATCGACACGCGCGCGCTCACCAACCGCATCCGCGAACAAGGCATGCCGCATGGCGTGGTCGCGGTTTCGCCGGAAGGAAAATTCGATCGCGACGCGCTGGTGAAGCAGGCGCGCGAGTTCCCGGGCCTCGTGGGCCTTGATCTCGCCAAGGATGTTACTTGCCGCCAGCAATATGCGTGGAACGAGACGCCGTGGATGTGGGGCGAAGGCTATGGCGTCGACAAGAACCCGACATGGCGCGCGGTGGTGCTGGACTATGGCGTCAAGCGCAACATCCTGCGCCAGCTTGCAGGCCATGGCGCGGAGATCATCGTGCTGCCGGCCTCGGCGACCTATGACGACGTGATGCGCCATTCGCCGAACGGCGTGCTGCTCTCCAACGGCCCCGGCGATCCGGCGGCGACGGGCGCTTATGCGATCCCCACGATCAAGGGAATCCTGGAGTCGCGCGTGCCGGTATTCGGAATCTGCCTCGGTCATCAGATGCTGGGGCTCGCGCTGGGCGGCAAGACCAAGAAGATGGCGCAGGGCCATCACGGCGCGAACCATCCGGTGAAGGACCTGGAAACCGGCAAGGTGGAGATCGTGTCGATGAACCACGGCTTCACCGTCGACGCCGACACGCTGCCCAAAGGCGTGAAGCAGACGCATGTTTCGCTGTTCGACGGCACCAATTGCGGCCTGCGCGTGACCGACAAGAACATCTTCAGCGTGCAGTACCATCCCGAGGCCTCGCCCGGCCCGATGGATTCGCACTATCTGTTCGAGCGCTTCGCGAAAGCTGCAAAAGCACGCGCCTGACGGGCGCGTGACACAAATCCGTCATCGGATTTTACTAGCGTCGCCAATCTCTTGAGAGGCAGCGTCCATGGGCATTGAGCAGACGATGTTTGCGGGCCGTTTCGGCGGCTATGTGCGCGAGCGGCGCGAGGCGCGGCCGGCGCAGGATTGCGCGGAGATTCCTTATCCCCTGCCGCAGGAAACGCGCGACGTCATCGCCCATCATCTGATTCCGCTGGCGTTGCTGGCCCGTGCCGATGGAGACACCGCGGCGGCCGAACAGAAAGTGATGCTCGATCATGCGGCGGCCATGCTGACCAGGTCCGGCCATCCGGTCAGCGATGCCGACCGGGGCAAGCTCAGGGATTACGTCGCCGGCTTCCGGCCCTCGCTGATGCAGCTCGATCCGGCGCTGCATCGCATCGAGCGCGAAGATGCCGATACCAAGATCGCCTTCCTTGGCGCCGCGCGCGCAATAGCCAATGCCGACGGCAGGATTACCGATGGCGAAGCCCGGCTGCTGGACGAGCTGAAGCTGGAATTCGCCAGGGCCTGATCTTTTTGCTTCCGCCGGGAATAAACCGGCGCCCCGCCCGGTCTATACTCCCTGCATGGACGACCGGCGCCGCAGATTCGAGGCGCAAGCCTTGCCGCACCTGGATGCGGCCTACAATCTTGCCCGATGGCTCTGCCGCTCGCCGACCGACGCGGAAGACATCGTGCAGGATGCGATGCTGCGCGCCTTCCGCGCCTTCGACGGCTTTCGCGGCGGCGACGCCAAGCCCTGGCTTCTGGCCATCGTGCGCAATTGCTGGCGCAATGCCGGGGCCGATGCGAAGCGCCGCGCACAGACCGCGCTTCCTCCGGACGAAGACGGCGGGCTCGTCAGCGCCGATCCCGACCCGGAAGCCGTGGCGATGGACGCGAGCCAGAGCCGCAGGCTGGACGAAGTGATCGCGCTTCTGCCCAATGAATTCCGCGAGGTGCTGGTGCTGCGCGAGATGGAAGACATGAGCTATCGCGAAATCGCCGAGATCACCGGCGCGCCCATCGGCACGGTGATGTCGCGGCTGGCGCGGGCGCGAACCATGCTGCGCGAGAAATGGACGGCGAGGGAACTCGTATGAATTGCCCCGAACTGTTGCGCACGCAAGCCTTTCTTGACGGCGAACTGGCCGGTGAGGCGGCACGCGAAGCCGAACGCCATATCGAATCGTGCGAGGAATGCCGCGCCTTTAGCGCGAGTGTTGCCGAACTCAGCGATGCCATGCGGGCGAACACCACGCACCACCGCGCACCGCAGGCCCTGCGCGCGGGGATCGGCGCACTTCTCGACAAGGAAGTCGCGCCCGCAGTGATCATTCCGCGCTGGCGGCGGCGAGAGTTCTGGTCCGGCGCGCTGAGCGGCATCGGCGCCTCCGCGCTTGCAGCGGCAGTGACCTTCTTCGCCATGCTGCCGCCTTCCGCCGAGACGCTGGCGCAATCGGTGGCCGATGCGCACACCAACGCGCTGATGAGCGGCAAGGTCATCCAGGTCGCATCCAGCAGCCATCACACCGTGAAGCCGTGGTTTGCGGGCAAGGTGGAGGTTTCCCCGCCCGTGGCCGATTTCGCGCAACAGGGATTTCCCCTGATCGGCGGGCGCGTGGACAAGGTCGCCGGATCGCGCGCGGCCGTCGTCGTCTACCATCATGGCCGGCACG
>DATIVW010000069.1:0-1593 GCA_035465595.1 Rhizomicrobium sp.
CTGAAATCGGCATCCAGCGGCGCCGCGAATTCCACGGAGTCGTAGCCGGTGCTTTTGATCCGCGAGAGGCAGCCGAGCGGATCGTCGCGAAACGGTTTGCGGAGCGTATAGAGCTGGATGCCGATGGGCTTCATGTATCAAAGAGCTCCCTCTTTCAGCAGGTCCGCGGCACGATTGGCCGCCCGCGCGGACAGCGCCATGTAGGTGAGGGACGGGTTCATGCTCGCGCTCGACGTCATGGCCGCGCCGTCGGAGACGAACAGGTTCTGAACTTCATGCGCCTGTCCCCAGCCGTTTAACACGGAGGTCGCCGGATCGCGGCCCATGCGCGCCGTGCCCATCTCGTGAATGCGGTCGCCTGGCGGCGTGAGCTTCTCGCCCGCCAGTTCCCACGGTGTGAGGTCGACGCATCCGGCGGCCTTGAGCATTTCATGGGCGTCGTGCGCCGCCTCGCGCATCATCACATGCTCATTCTTGCCATGAGCGACATCGATCACGGGGATGGGCATGCCCCATTTGTCCTTGCGCGCGTTTGAAAGCGTGATCCGGTTGTTCGGATCGGGGAGAATCTCGCCGAAGGGCATGAGCGAAATTGTCCAGGGCTTGCTGCCGACGTCATCGTCTTCGCGCTCGGCGCCGCCCAGCACGCGCGCCTCGATCCGGCGCGTGCGCCCCGCGCCGCCCTGCATGCCGAAGCCGCGCAGATAGGGCTTGTCGCCCTCGGTCGTGCCCGCATAGCGCGGCACGTAGACGCCTGTCGGGCGGTCGGCCGGATCGTGCACGTCGTTGAAGCCGGGATAGCGGCCGACGACGGCGTCGCAACTCACATGGTCCATGAGATTGCGACCGACCTGGTCGCTGCCGTTCGCGAGGCCGCGCGGGTTCGCATCAGAGGTCGAGTTGAGCAGGATGGCGGCGGTGTTGATCGCCGACGCGTTGAGAAACACAATGCGTGCTTCATAGCTGTGCTTCTCATTCGTCAGGCGATTGACGGCGGTGACACCGGTGGCGCGGTTCGTGGCAGGATCGACTTCGACCCGCTGCACCATGGTGTCGGTGATGATGGTGAGGTTGCCGGTCGCCTTCGCCGCAGGCAGCGTCGCGCCCAGCGACGAGAAATAACCGCCGAGCGGGCAGCCATGCACGCAGCGCATCCGTTGTTCGCAGCGGTGTCGGCCGACGTCCATGTGCGCCTTCGTCACGCGGCTGAGATTGGCCGCGCGCCCGATGACCATGCGCCGGGTGGGAAACGCCGCCTCGATCTTCTCCTTCGCGACCTCTTCCACGACGTTGAACGGATAGGGCGGCAGGAAATCGCCGTCCGGCAAGTGCGGGATCTCGTCGTAGTTGCCGCTGATGCCCGCGAAGGCCTCGGCGTGATCGTACCAGGGCGCCAGATCTTCATAGCGGATCGGCCAGTCGCAGCCGTGGCCATCCTTCAGGTTGGATTTAAAGTCCTCCGGCGCCCAGCGATAGGACTGGCGCCACCATGTGAGAGAGCGGCCGCCGAGATGATAGCCGCGAATCCAGCGATAGGGCTTTCCGGGCGCGGTTTCGTAAGGATAGTCGTGATCGCTCGCCCAGAACTTGCGA
>DATIVW010000070.1:0-6392 GCA_035465595.1 Rhizomicrobium sp.
GCAATTCCAGGGCATCGTGACCACGACCCTTGGACAAATCTGCCAGGGCGGCATCTACGATCACGTCGGCGGCGGCATGCATCGCTATTCCACCGACGAACGCTGGCTGGTTCCGCACTTCGAAAAGATGCTGACCGACAACGCGCTCTTCGTGCAGATGCTGACGCTCGGCTGGCAGCAGGAACGCAACCCGCTCTATCAGGCCCGCATCGACGAGACGATCGGCTGGGCGCTGCGCGAGATGAAGGTCGAAGCCGGATTCGCCACGAGCATCGACGCAGATTCCGACGGTGAAGAGGGCCGCTTCTATCTGTGGACCGAAGCGGAGATCGACGCCGCGCTCGCCGGCACCGCCACGCAGCGCTTCAAGTCCGTCTACAACGTTACGCGCGAAGGCAATTACCAGGGCCGCAACATCCTCAACCGCATCGGCCAGCAGTCGGCGTTCCTCGCCAATCCGGCGGATGAAGCCTTGTTCGCCAAACAGCGCCAGATGCTGCTCGAAGCACGCGCCAGGCGTACCGCGCCCGTGCGCGACGACAAGGTTCTGGCCGACGGCAACGGCATGATGATCACCGCGCTTGCGCGCGCCGGCGCCGTGTTCCGCCGTACCGACTGGATCAAGGCGGCCATCGAGGCGTTCAAGTTCATCGAGAAGGCGCTGGGCGATGGCGACCGGCTTTATCACTCCTGGCGCGAAGGCAAGCGCGGCAAGGAAAGCTTCTCCGACGATTACGCGCATATGGCCAACGCGGCGTTCACGCTGTGGGAAGTCACCAACGATCCGCATTATCTGGACCGCGCCAGAACATGGGTGCGCATGCTCAACGAGCATTTCTGGGACATGCAGAACGGCGGCTATTTCAGCACGTCCGACGAAGCCGATCCGCTCATCGTGCGTCCGCGGCCGGTGTTCGACAACGCGACGCCTTGCGCCAACGGCCTGATGGGCGGGCTTCTGTGCAAGCTCTACCAGGCGACGATGGACCGCGAATACCGCACGCGCAGCAATGCGGTGCTCGATGCGTTCTCCGGCGAAGTCGGCCGTGCATTCCTCTCCATGCCGAGCTACCTGAACAGCCTCGACACGCTGGTGAACGCGCTGCAGATCGTGATCGTGGGTCCGGTCACCAATCCCAAGACGCATGAGCTGGTGAGCGCCGTGCTCGGCCGCGCGCTGCCGATGGCGATGACGACCCTGGTCGATCCCAACGATGCGCTGCCGCAAGAACATGCGGCATTCGGCAAGACCATGCAGGGCGGCGTCCCAACGGCCTATATCTGCTACCGCATGACCTGCTCGCAGCCGATCACCAACCCGGTGACGTTGTCGCAGGCGCTGCAGCTTCCGCTTCGGATTGCTGCCCCGGCGCAGCCGGAGCCGATGGGTCAGGCGTAGACCGCGCGCCGCCGGAGCCGCTAACCTCGCCGGACTGGCAACCCGGCGAGAGGATGTGGGCGATGGCAGGCGAAGACATCACGATCAAGACCGCGGATGGCGCGATGGGCGGCTATCTCGCCAGGCCGGCAGCGGGTCGCGGGCCGGGCCTCGTCGTCATCCAGGAAATCTTTGGCGTCAACCAGGTGATGCGCGATCTCGCCGATGGCTTTGCGGCGCGCGGCTATTTCGCGCTCTGCCCGGACCTGTTCTGGCGCATCCAGCCCGGCGTGCAGATCACCGACAAGACCGACGCGGAGTGGAAACAGGCCTTCGACCTGATGGGCAAGTTCGACTCCGGAAAAGGCGTCGAGGACATCCAGGCCACGATCCGGACGTTGCGCGGCATCGAAGGCTGCACCGGCAAGGCCGGCGCCGTGGGCTATTGCCTGGGCGGCCAGCTTGCCTATCTCACCGCCGCACGCACCGACATCGATGCAGCGGTCGGCTATTACGGAGTCAATCTTCAGAACCTTCTGGGCGAAGCAAAGAACATCAGGAGGCCGCTGATGCTGCACATCGCTGGCATGGACCAGTTCACGCCGCCGGAAGCCCAAAAACAGATCATCGACGGGCTGAAGGGCAACGCGCATGTGACCATCCATGTCTATCCGCAGATGGATCACGCATTTGCCCGCGCGGGCGGGGCGCATTACGACCATGCCAATGCCGAGCTCGCGAATGGCCGCACGGCAACCTTCTTCCGCCAGCACCTGAGTTGAGCAGGCCCAGCCCCGGCGCAGTCGCGACGCTGATCGCGATTGCCTACGCCGCCTATTTCGTCGCCGACATCGCGCACGAAGCGCTGGGGCATGGCGGCATGTGCCTGGCGCTGGGCGGCAAGCTCGTTTTTCTCAGCACGACGTTTGAAGACTGCAGCATCCATTCGCGCCTGATCGACGGCGCCGGGCCGACGATGGGAATCATCGTTGCGCTCCTGGCGTGGGGCTGGCTGACGCGCCGGCCGCCGCGCGACCAGAACATGCGCGCCTTCCTGCTTCTCACCTTCGCCTTCGCGATCTTCTGGAACGTGTTCTATCTCATCCGCTCCGGCATCACCGACCAGGGCGACTGGGCTTTCGTGATCGCAGGGCTCGAGCCGAAACTCGCCTGGCATGTCGCGATGACAATCGTGGGCGTGGCTCTCTATGGACTGGCTGTCCGCGCGACGGCCGCGTCGCTCCGCGCGGATTTTCCCCAAACCGCCGACGGCTTCACGCCCTTCGCCTTTACGCTGACCGCGCTTGTCGCCGCCGTCATCCTGTCTGCCATCGCGGCGCAGTTCGACACGCGATCGGTGGCGCCCAACATGATCGACAAGCTGCCGTCGGCGCTCGCGGCCCTTGGACTTGTCTGGGCAGGGTGGACAACAACCCGTGCGGCGCCGGACCTGCGCGTGGCGATACCGCAGTCCTTGGCGTGGACAACCATCGGTGCAGCGTCCGCCATATTCTTCGTCCTCGTGCTAGGGCCCGGCTTACGGTTCTGAAGGCACCTTAATTTCACCAAGGTTTATCCCTTAGAACGCGTTCCCACCTCCTGCGGCGTACTGTGACAGAGCAAATCGAGCCCGAATCCATCGACCCGCAATCGCGCGAAGACAACGCGGTGGCGGAAGAGCGCGTCGATGCGGCGCGCATCGCCACCGGCTACCGGATCAAGGACGGCGCGCTCGCGCTACGCACGACGGTCTTCGGATGGATATCGCGCCACGAAGGCCCGCTGTCCGCCGCCTCGATGATCGGCGGCTTTGCGTTCGACAATTACGCCTATCGCCGGATCGACCTGCCGAACACCCAGGCACTGTTCATCGGCTATCTCGCCATCGCCGGCATCGCGATCATCCTGCTGCATCTGTTCGCGACGCGCGCGCGCGACGGAAAACCGATGCCCCGCTGGCATTCGGTGCTGCCGATGGTCACGCAGTTCACGCTCGGCGCACTATGGAGCGGCTTTCTCGTCTTCTATTCGCGCGGCGCGGTGCTCGGCGAGTCCTGGCCGTTCCTGCTTGTCCTCGTCGCCATCTTCATCGGCAACGAGGTGTTCAAGAAATACCACTCCCAGCTGGTGTTCACGTCGATCCTCTACGCCTTCGCGCTGTTCTCCTATTTCATCGTCACCGTGCCGATCTTTACTCACACGATCGGCCCGCTCACCTTCCTCATCAGCGGCGCGCTCGCCTTCATCGTGTTCCTCGTCTTCCTGCACATCGTGCGCTGGGCAGGGCAGGAGCAATGGCGCCGTGCGCGGCTGCAGGTGATGGGCGGCGCGCTTCTCGTCTACGCCACGCTGACCGCGTTTTATTTCACGGGCGCATTGCCGCCGCTGCCCATCGCGCTTGTGGACAAGGGCGTGTTCCATTTCGTGAAGCGCGTGGGGGATGTCTACCAGGCGCAGGGCGAGCCGCAGGACTGGATGACGCGCTTCGGCAAGCCGCCGGTGCTGCACATCGCGCCGGGCGAACCCGTCTATGTCTACAGCGCCGTCTTTGCGCCCATAAAGCTCTCGACGCGGATCGTTCACCGCTGGCGGCATTACAATCGCGTCCGCAACAAGTGGCAGACGGTCGGCACCGTCGCCTTCACGATCAATGGCGGGCGCGACGGCGGCTATCGCAACTACACCATCCAGCACAAGGTGTGGGGCGGCGACTGGCGCGTGGATGTGCGCACCGTGGACGGCCGCATCATCGGGCGCATCCCGTTCCACGTCGAGAGCGTGGCCGCGCCCGCGGCGACGACGCCGGTCACCTTGAAGTAGCGTCCCGCGCGAGAGGCCGCACGTCCTCGACGAGATGAACCAGCACGCGGCCCGGTTCCTCGATCTGCATCATGTGCGCGGAATTCTCGAACCAGACGAGCTTCTTCACCGGCGCATGGACATGCGCGAACCAGTCCGCCGTCACTTTTTCCGACACCGTCTCGTCGTGGCGGCCGTTGAAGATGATGATCGGGCATTTGAATTCGGTGACGTGGCTGTAGTCGAACGTCGTGAATGCCGGCAGCAGATGCGTCAGCGACAGCAGCGAGCCCTTGTCGATCGCATCGAGATCGGCATCGGTATAATCGGGAGACAGTTGCGTGGCGTGGTAGTAGTAGTCGTAGGAGTCCCGGTTCCAGCTCAATCCGCCATATTTCACCGACCAGTTGCGCTCGATGTTGATCTTGTCGAGCGGGACCGCGCCGCCGGGATAGGGCGCGATGCTTTCCAGTTCCCTGATCGCCTTTGCGTCATGCGCTGCGCGGGCGCCCGCAAGCGCCGCTTCATAGCTGTCGCGTTCGCTCGACTGGGTGTCGATCATCTGGCCCATGCCGACATCGGCATAGAGCCATTCCGGGTGATTGTGCGCCAGCATGATACCCAGCAGCGAGCCCCAGCTGTGCCCGATCACGAAGATCTTCTTCTTGTGATACGTCGCGCGCAGATACTGGACGACCTCCTCGGTGTCCTTCTCCATGCGGTCGACGGTCAGTGTCGGTGCGATCTTCTTCGGATCGTTCGCGTTGTAGGTCTTGCCGCTGCCGCGCTGGTCCCACTGAACCACCGTGAAATAGTCTTCCCAGGGATTCTGGAAGGTCCAGCTCGTCGGCATTTCCGGCGCCGCGGGGCCACCGTGCAGGAACAGGAGGATCGGGTCATTCCGGTCGCGGCCTCGGATGGTGATCCACTGCCGGATGCCGCCGATGGTAATCTGCTTCTGCTCGTCGATGCCGTTTGGCGAAACGATCTTCTGCAGGTCGCCGATGATCTTTCGCGCATCGTCCCTGGTGAACGGTTTGGGTTGCGCAGCCTGCGCGGCAAGCGGCGCGAGCAGCAACAGAGCGGCGAGCAGGCGGCCATGCATGAGAAAGTTCCCGTCCTTGGCTTTCGACATTCATCACATAAGCGCTACTGTGGCCGGCGGCGCTATGAGACAGCCATGCAGATAGCTGCCATCAGATCTGCATTCGTCGCGCCAGGGAGAGTCGCATGAAGGCAATCCGCATCCATGAAACCGGCGGCCCTGATGTTCTTCGCTTGGAAGAGGTAGAGCTTGCGCCGCCGCCGGCCGGGCAGGTGCGCGTGCGCCACAACGCCATCGGCGTGAACTTCATCGACACCTATCACCGCTCCGGACTCTACAAGCTGCCGATGCCCACGGGGCTGGGCAGCGAAGCCGCCGGCACCGTCGAAGCGCTGGGCAGCGGTGTCACGGCGTTGAAGATTGGCGATCGCGTCGCCTATGCGGGCACCATCGGCGCCTATGCGGAAGCGAACAATGTTCCTGCCGACAAACTGGTGAAGCTGCCGAAGGATGTATCCGACGAAGTCGCCGCCGCCGCGCTGCTCAAGGGCATGACGGTGCAATATCTCTTGACGCGCACCTATTCGGTGAACCCGGGCAAGACGATCCTTTTTCACGCTGCGGCCGGCGGTGTCGGCCTGATTGCGGGCCAATGGGCGAAGGTGCTCGGCGCCACCGTGATCGGCACGGTCGGCTCGGACGACAAGATCGCGCTCGCCAAAAGCCACGGCTACGACCATGTGCTCAATCTTTCCAAGGACGACTGGGTGAAGCGGGTGCGCGAGCTCACGGACGGCGAAGGCGTGCCGGTCGTCTATGACGGCGTCGGCAAGGCGACCTGGGACGGCTCGCTCGATTGCCTCGCGGTGCGCGGCATGATGGTGAGCTTCGGCAATGCCTCCGGCGCGGTGCCGCCCTTCGCGCCCGGGATCCTCTCGGCGAAGGGGTCGCTCTATGTGACGCGGCCCACGCTCGCGAGCTACACCCGCAATGCCGAGGAATTGCAGGAGACGGCCAATGATCTCTTCGCGGTCATTGAATCCGGAGCGGTGAAGATCGAGATCCACCAGCGCTTCAGGCTGGCCGACGCCGCCAAGGCGCATCAGGCGCTGGAATCGCGCAAGACCACCGGCGCAACGATCCTGTTGCCGTGACCTACTCCGCCGCGAT
>DATIVW010000071.1:0-2280 GCA_035465595.1 Rhizomicrobium sp.
CGCAGTCACAGGAAGACCTCAAACGCAACGCTATCGACAAGCTCGGCAGCACGGCGAACTAGGAGAAGAACCATGCGAGCCCTTTCCATCGCCTCCACCGGCATGATGGCCCAGCAGACCAACGTGGAAGTCATCGCGAACAACCTCGCGAACATGAACACGACGGGTTTCAAGCAGCAGCGCGCCGAATTCCAGGATCTGATCTACCAGAACGTCGAACAGGCCGGATCGCAAACCTCCGACTCCGGCACCGTACTGCCGATGGGCATCCAGCTCGGTTCGGGTGTGCGCACCGCCGCCGTCAGCCGCATCATGACCCAGGGCGATGCGTCGAACACCGGCAATCCCTACGACCTGATGATCCAGGGCTCCGGCTATTTTCACATCACCATGCCGGACGGCACCGACGCCTATACGCGCGCCGGCAATTTCGCGCTGTCGCCGGAAGGCCAGATCGTCACCGACAAAGGCTATACGGTTTCGCCCGGCGTCGCCGTTCCATCCAACGCACTCTCCATGACCGTCAATGCGCAAGGCCAGGTGATGGCCACCCTGCCCGGACAGGCCGCGCCGCAGACTCTCGGCCAGCTCGAACTGGTGCGCTTCCCGAACGAAGGCGGCCTTGCCGCGCAGGGCGACAATCTCTTCACCGAGACCGCGTCGTCCGGCTCAGCGCAGGCGGGCGTTCCGGGCTCGGCCGGCTACGGCACGATCCAGCAGGGTTATCTCGAAACCGCCAACGTCAATCCGGTGGAAGAGGTGACGGCGCTCATCACCGCGCAGCGCGCCTATGAAATGAATTCCAAGGTCGTCACCGCCGCCGACACTATGATGCAGACAACGTCGCGCATGGGAGGTTCATAATGTTCATCCGCGCTTTGGCCATCGCACTCGCCGTTCTGGCGCTACCGCTCTTCGCCAACATGGCGCTCGCCGCCGGCGTTGCCGACATGCGCATCGTCGTGCCGTCGCATTCCATTCCGCGCGGGACCACGATCTCCGACTCCGACCTGTCCTATCAAACGGTCGCGCCCGATTCCGTGCAGGCCGGCATCGTGACGTCGATGAACGATCTGGACGGCATGGAAGCCCGCCGCACCTTGCGCGCCGGCGACCCGGTGCGCCCCGATGATGTGCGCAAGCCCATTCTCGTCACCAAGGGATCGACCGTGACGATGAACTTCAACGCGCCGGGCATCACCTTGGTCGCGACGGGCAAGGCGATGAGCGAAGGCGGCATGGGAGAAATGGTCACCGTGCTCAATCCGGTCTCCTACCGGCAGATTTCCTGCACCGTGACAGGCGCCGGCACGGTGCGCGCCGGCGACATGTCCGAAACCCAGATCGCATCCTTGCAGAAGTGAAAAACATGACACGCACCACGCTCAAGCAATCGGCCTGTCTCGCGGCGCTCGCACTCGCGCTCAGCGGCTGCTCCGCCATCGACCGCGTCAAGAGCATCGGCGAAGCGCCGACGCTGTCGCCGATCGCCAACCCGATCGCGCAGCCGGGCTATCAGCCGGTGACGATGCCCACCGAACAGGGGCCGCAGGGCCCGCACATGGCGAACTCGCTGTGGACGCCGGGCGCACGCAGCTTTTTCCACGATCCGCGCGCCAGCCATGTCGGCGATATTCTCACCATCGACATCACCATCGCCGACGCCGCGAAGCTTTCGGACACGACGACGCGCTCGCGCACCAATTCCGACGATGCCAACCTGACCAACTTCTTCGGCCTCGAAAGCGAGCTGCAGAAAGCGTTGCCGAATGCATCCGACCCGGCGAGCCTGGTGAAGATGGGCTCGGACACATCGAATGTCGGCGCCGGTTCGGTGAACCGTTCGGAGAATGTGAATTTGACGCTGGCCGGCCTCGTCACGCAGGTTTTGCCGAACGGCAATCTTGTCGTGAACGGCCATCAGCAGGTGCGCGTGAACTACGAACTGCGCGACTTGCAGATCTCCGGCATCGTGCGGCCGGAAGACATCACCAGCGACAACATCGTGAACCTGTCGCAGATCGCCGAAGCGCGCGTTTCCTACGGCGGCAAAGGCCAGATCACCGACATGCAGCAGCCGCGCTATGGCAGCCAGCTGTTCGACGTGTTGATGCCGTTCTGATTTACCGATCCGCCTAAGGGGCGAAGGGGCAAAAAGAAACGGCCGGGCGATGAACCCGGCCGTTTCGCTTTTCTGAAGCAGACGAAATCAATCGTCCTTGTAAACCTTCTCGCGGCGTTCATGGCGTTCCTGCGCTTCGATCGACAAGGTCGCGATCG
>DATIVW010000072.1:0-9061 GCA_035465595.1 Rhizomicrobium sp.
CCCAGGAACGACATGCCCGCGAACGTGCCGATGACGGCGATGGGAAGCGCCAGCGACGGAATGACGGTCGCCGTCACCGTTCGCAGGAACACGAAGATGACCCCGACCACCAGGATGGCGGCGATGAGCAGCGTCTCCTCGACGTCGTTCACCGAGTCGCGGATCGAGCTGCTGCGATCGTAAAGCACGTTCAGCGACACGGTCGCCGGCAGCTGCTGCATGAAGTGCGGCAGGATGCTCTTGATCTCGTCCACCACCTGGATGGTGTTGGAGCCCGGCTGGCGCTGGATGGCCAGAACGATGGCGCGCTTGCGGTTGTACCAGCTGGCGACGAACTTGTTCTCGACGCCGTCCACGGTCCTGGCGACGTCCTGCACGCGCACCGGGGCGCCGTTCTTGTAGGCGATGATCTGCTGGTTGAACGCCGCCGCGTCGCGAAGCTGGCCGCTGGAATGCACGACGACCGACTGCCTGTCGCCATTGAGCGAGCCGGTTGGGATGTTCGGGTTGGCGGCGTTGGCGATGTTCGCCACCTGGTCGATGCCGATGCCGCGCGCAGCCAGCGCCACCGGATCGGCCTGGATGCGCACCGCGAATTTCTGCGAACCATAGACATTGACCTGCGCCACGCCGTTCAGGGTGGAGATCTGCCGCGCCAGCAGCGTCTCGGCATATTTGTCCACTTCCTGCAGCGGCAGGGTGGGCGAGCCCATCGCCAGGTACATGATCGGCTGGTCCGACGGATTCACTTTCCGCAAGGTGGGCGGCGAGGGCATGTTCTGCGGCAATTGATGGCCGGCCGCGGAAATCGCCGTCTGCACGTCCTGCGCGGCGCCGTCGAGATTGCGGTCCAGATCGAACTGGATGGTGATTTGCGTCGAGCCTTGCGTGCTCGACGAGCTCATCGAGCTGATGCCGGCGATGGTTGAGAACTGGTTTTCCAGCGGCGTCGCCACGCCCGAGGCCATCGTGTCCGGATCGGCACCCGGCAGCGAGGCGGAAACGACGATCGTGGGGAAGTCCACCGCCGGCAGCTCGCTGACCGGCAGCGACGAATATCCGAACAGGCCGAAGATCACCAATCCCGCCATGAGCAGGATGGTCATGACAGGACGGCGAATGAAGGCTTCGGAGACGTTCATCGCACGCCGGTCTTGGAGTGCCTGCCGGAGATCGCCACGGGTTTGCCCGGCATCACGCGCAACTGCCCGTCGGTGATGACCTTGTCGCCGGGTTTCAGCGCGCCTTCGACGGCGGCCTGGTTGCCGTCATCGTTGAGGACATTGACGTTGACGAGCTCGGCATTGCCGTTCCGCACCGCGTACACATAGCGGCCATCGGGGCCGACATTCACCGCCTCATGCGGCACCACGGTGGCATTGCGGAACCGGTTGAGCGCGACGGCGACGTCGACCACCTGTCCCGGCACCAGCTTGTCGTCCGCGTTGGGGAATGTCGCGCGCAACTCGATCGTGCCGGTCGTAGCGCTCACCGCATTGCCGACGAAATCCACCTTCGCGCTTTCATGCGTCTGCGCGGCGTTGTGGACCTGCACATTCGCGGTCAAATCGCTCGCCGCCATCCGCTGCTGGATCTGCGGCAGATCCGATTGCGGCAGGAAGAACGAGACTTTCACCGGATGGATCTGGGTGATCGTCACCAGCGGATTGGTGTCGTTCGCTTTGATGAGGTTGCCCGGCTGAATGAGGATCGGTCCGGTCTTGCCGTCCACCGGCGAACGGATGACCGACCATTGCAGATTGAGCGCTGCGACCTCGGCCGTCGCCTTGTCCGCCTTCACGGTGGCGGTCAGCGCTTTTGCCTGCGCCACGAACTGGTCGCGCTGCGAAGACGATGCTGCGCCGAGCCTGGCCAGGATGGAATAGCGCCTGGCATCGTTGTTGGCGCTGGCGAGCGAGGCTTCGTCGCGCGCGGTGGTGGCCTCGGCTTGCAGCAGCGCGGCCTGAAGGGGCTTGGGATCGAGGCGGAAGAGGATGTCGCCGGCATGCACCATCTGGCCTTCGGTGAAGGCGGCGGATTCGAGTTGCCCGTCCACGCGCGCGGTGACCTGCACCGTGGCGTTGGCCATGATCGTGCCGATGGTCTGCTCATAAGCCGTCACGTTCGCGCGTGTCACCACGCCCACGTGAACCGGCGGCGGCGGCTCCTTGTGCTGCTGGGATGCGATGTACCAGTTGTAGCCGGCGCGCGCGCCGATGACGACGGCGACAATGGCCAGGATCCCGGCGATCAGCCGCGTGCGCGGCCTGGCCTGCCGCACGCTCTCGGGAAAACCCTGTACGGCGGCGGGCACGGACTGAAGCGAATCGGGAAGCCTGATATTCATCCTTGTCCAAATCTACCGCTTTGGGCGGCGCCCGAAATTCCCGATGGACGTCTGGCACGCGGGCCTTGCGGCGACGTCCGCCCCATGCCCCCGCTATTCCGCATCCGGCGCATGGCAATACCCAGCGCGGCCGCACCATGCCATTCCAAAATAGTCACTTTCTGTCTGCTTTTGGTGAAGCCGGGTTTAGGACCACCGCTCCGGGAGCCGCGGCGCATGGCAAAATGTGTCGTGCCGGGCTCTCCCCCCATAGCAGGGTTCATAAAAACACTTCTATTACAAAGGCTTATACAGGGCGAGAGCCTCGCCCGGAGGGGCTCCCGCAGCTCAAATGGGTGTGGGAATGGGGCAGAGTCCGGCGGGGCGCCGCCAGGAGCCCGAGGGGAACCTTGGGTTTTTCGAGCCCGGCCTTCGCGCCGGCCGCCGCTTATAAGGACGGCCGCGGATGGGGCATCAAGGAGGTCGGCGGCTTCCGGAAAGCCTGGTTTGCGGTTGCGAAGGGGCGCGTCTATAAGCGCGCGCTCCCGAACGCGCCGGTCCCCATGGATATCCGCAACATCGCCATTATTGCTCACGTCGACCACGGCAAGACCACGCTGGTCGACCAGCTGCTGAAGCAGTCCGGCTCCGTCCGCGACAACCAGCACATGGACGAGCGCGCGATGGACTCCAATGACCTGGAGCGCGAGCGCGGCATCACCATTCTGGCCAAGTGCACGAGCGTCGAATGGGAAGGCCACCGCATCAACATCGTCGATACACCGGGCCACGCCGATTTCGGCGGCGAGGTGGAGCGCATTCTGTCGATGGTCGATGGCGTGGTGCTTCTGGTCGATGCGGCCGAGTCCGTGATGCCGCAGACCAAGTTCGTTCTCTCGAAGGCATTGAAACTCGGCCTCAAGCCCATCGTCGTCATCAACAAGATCGACCGCCAGGACGCGCAGCCGGACGAGACGCTGGAAAGCATCTACGACCTCTTCCTCGCGCTGGAAGCCAACGATTACCAACTGGATTTCCACGTGCTGTATGCGTCCGGCCGCAATGGCTGGGCGGTCGCCGACCTGAAGGATGATCGCAAGGACCTGTCGCCGCTCTTTGCCAGAATTGTCGCAGACATTCCCACGCCGAAGGCCGCGGAGAAGGCGGGCGACGAGTTCCCGTTCACCATGCTGGTGACTACGCTGGAAGCGGACCCCTATCTGGGCCGCATCCTCACGGGCCGCATCGAAACCGGCGCGATCAACGTCAATCGCGTGATCAAGGCGCTGAATTCCGAAGGCAAGGAAATCGAGCGCACCCGCGTGACCAAGCTGCTCGCGTTCCGCGGACTGGCCCGCGTGCAGGTGAGCCGCGTGGAAGCGGGCGATCTCGTCGCCATCGCGGGGCTTCCCGCCGCCACCGTCGCCGACACGCTGTGCGACGTGCAGGTGGAAGAACCCATTAAGGCGATCCCGATCGATCCGCCGACCCTGGCGATCACGCTGGCGGTGAACGATTCCCCGCTCGCCGGCCGCGAAGGCGACAAGGTGCAGAGCCGCGTCATCCGCGATCGCCTGCTGCGCGAAGCCGAGGGCAATGTCGCCATCAAGGTGAACGAGACGGGCGAAGGCGCCTATGAAGTGGCTGGCCGCGGCGAATTGCAGCTTGGCGTACTCATCGAGACCATGCGCCGCGAAGGCTTCGAGCTTTCGATCTCCCGCCCGCGCGTTCTCTACAAGACCGGCGAGAACGGCGAACGGCTGGAGCCGATCGAGGAAGTCACCATCGACGTCGACGATCCTTACGCCGGCACGGTGATCGAGAAGATCAGCCTGCGCAAAGGCGAGCTGCAGGACATGCGTCCGACCGGGGCCGGCAAGACCCGGCTTGTGTTCTTCGCGCCGTCGCGCGGCCTCATCGGCTATCACGGCGAATTTCTCACCGACACGCGCGGCACCGGCGTGATCAACCGCATGTTCCACGGCTACGCGCCGTACAAGGGCGCCGTCGAAGGCCGCCGCAACGGCGTTCTCATCGCCACCGGCGACGGCGAAGCGGTGGCTTATGCGCTGTGGTACCTGGAAGAGCGCGGCAAGCTGTTCGTCACGCCCGGCACAAAGATCTATCAGGGCATGATCGTGGGCGAGCATTCGCGCGACAATGACCTGGACGTGAACCCGCTCAAGGCCAAGCAGCTCACCAACATCCGCACCACGTCCAAGGACGAAGCGGTGCGCCTGACGCCGATCACGCCGATGACGCTGGAGCAGGCCATCGCCTACATCGAGGACGACGAGCTGGTCGAAGTCACGCCGCAATCGATCCGCCTGCGCAAGCGCGAGCTTCTCCCGCACATGCGCAAGCGCGCGAAGGCGGAGGCTGAGGGCTAGGTCAGCCCTGCGGCTTTAGTCCCAGCCGCCCGGCGATGATGTTGTCGACGGCGCGCTTGGGAAGATTGCCGGTGACGAAATCCTGCAAGCCGTTGGGCGACACGGTGTAGTGCACCTTGGGATTCTTCATCGTCAGCGCGCGCCACACGACATTGCCGATCTTCTCCGGCGGATATCCCTTGCGGCCCAGGTCGAGCATGAATCTCTTGATGGTGCCCATCGCCGACGCATAGGGCGTGTTGTCGTAGCGCGTGGTGTCGATCTGGTCGGCCTTGTCCCAGATCGGCGTCGCCACCGCGCCGGGCGCGACCACGATCACGTCGATGCCGAAGATCATCAGCTCGCGGCGCAGGCTTTCCGAAAATCCCTCGAAGCCGAACTTGCTCGCGTTGTACGGCCCCATGAACGGATTGGCGTTGCGGCCGCCGACGCTCGTGATGTTGACGATGCGGCCCTTGTCGCCCTGCCGCGACGGATCGGCTCCGAGCAGCGGCGCGAACGCCTGCGTCACGATCAACTGCCCCGTCAGGTTCACTTCGAGCTGATTGCGGAATTCATCCACGTCGAGATAGAGAAGCGGTCCCGCAACCGCGATGCCGGCATTATTGACCAGCCCGGCCAGTGTGTCGTTGCCCAGCGCCGCGGCCACCTGGTCCGCCGCGCGTGTGACGGCGGCGGCATCGGTGACATCGAATAAAAGCGGCGTGAAATTCTTGCCGAATTCTTTACTGAGCCGGTCGGCGTCGGCCTGCTTGCGCACGCTGCCGAAAACCCGGAATCCCTTGCCGATGAGAACCTTGGCGCAACCCCAGCCGATGCCGGTGGAGGAACCCGTGACGACGACACTTTTCATTTCCGTCCCCTTCCAATAAGCCTGCCCGGACTATAACGGAAAGAAGACCCGGCATGACGATCGATCGCGACACCATCGCTTTCGCCCACAGCCTCGCCGATGCGGCGGCCGATGTCGTGCGTCCCTATTTCCGCCAGCGCATCCGCGTGACCGACAAGGGCGCCACCGGCCCCAAGCCCATGTTCGATCCGGTCACCGATGCCGATCGCGGCGCCGAAACCGCGATGCGCAACCTGATCCATGCCGAACGGCCGAAAGACGGCATCCTGGGCGAGGAGCATGGGCATGAAGCGGGCACCAGCGGCCTCACCTGGATTCTCGATCCCATCGACGGCACGCGCGCCTTCATCACCGGCCGCCACACCTGGGGCACGCTGGTCGCGCTGCATGACGGCACGCGCCCGGTGCTGGGGATCATCGACCAGCCGATCCTGCGCGAGCGCTTCATCGGACACAGCGGCAAGAGCGAGATGATCACCGCCGACGGGCGCGAGCCCTTGCGCACGCGCGCCTGCTCCTCGCTGTCGCAGGCGGTGGTGTCGACGACGCATCCCTGGACCTATTTCACGAAGGCGCAGCGCACCGCGTTCGAGAATGTGTGCGAGGCCGCGCGCATGAGCTATTTCGGTGGCGACTGTTATGCCTATGCGCTGCTGGCGATGGGCTTCATCGACGTGATCATCGAAGGACGGCTCGCGCCATGGGATGTGGCGGCCCTGATCCCGGTGATCGAGGGTGCCGGCGGCATCGTTACCGACTGGGACGGCAACCTCTTTGCCCCCGGCGGCAGCGTGATCGCGGCCGGCGACCGGCGCGTGCACACCGAAACCGTGGCGCTGCTCAAGGGCATGGGCTGACCTCCGGCGCCATCCGTTCAAGCGACTGTGAAGGGCGCCGATCCTTCGGCCATGGCAGGCTCACCCGCATCGAAACGGGGGTGGCGATGCTCAACACGAAAACGGCGATTCAGGCGGCGCTTGTCGGCGGCCTTTTGGCGGGCGCGATCGATATCGGCGCGGCCTGCGTGATCTTTCACGCCCCGCCGGCGCCGATACTCAAATCCGTCGCGGCCGGTCTTGTCGGGCGCGAGGCTGCGCATGCCGGCGGCATGAACATCGTTCTGCTGGGGGCGTTCCTGCAGGAATTCATCTCGGTCGTCGCCGCGGGCATCTATGCCTTCGCGTCGATGCGGCTTCCGATCCTCATCCGCCAATGGCTCATCATGGGCATCCTGTTCGGCGGCGCATGCGATCTCTTCCTGATGCATGTCGTTGGTCCGCTCGCCGGGCTGCACATGCAGACGGTGGGCACCTACGGCTGGTGGGCCAACCTCATTGCGAACATGCTGACCTACGGCCCGCCGATCGCCTTCGTGAACCAGTGGTTCGCCGGGCGCGGTTGACTGCGCCGGCATGGGAGGAAATTTCTGAACCCGCTGTGCGGGATTGGCGAAAGTCTCGGGGTGACCCGCCAAAACTAGCTGCGGGACGCCGCGAACTGCCTTAATTTCCGGCCGGGGGACCGGCCAATGAAGAATCAGTATCTCTTCGATTACCTCGCGGCGTTCGTCACGATCGTCCTGGCGCTTGCGCTAAGCGATATTCTGATGAGCCTGCACCGTCTGCTCGTCGCGCGCGGCCGCGTGGTGTGGAACGTCATTCCGCTCGCGGCGACGCTATTCGTATTTCTCAGCGTCATCAGCGAGTTCTTTTCCGTCCGCATCTTCGCGGACGTGACGGCGGTGCCATTCTTCTATCTGGTGCTTCTCGTCTGCGTGTCCGGATTGATGGCCATGGCGGCGTTTACCGTGCTGCCCGACGAGGTGCCGGCAGCCGGCCTTTCGCTATGGGACTTTTACCTGGAGCGGCGCGCGCAGCTCTGGAGCCTGATTGTGCTGGCGTGGGCCGGTGATATCGCGCGCTATTTCTCTCACGCTCATATTCTCGGCGACGTTTCGCGCGCGATAGCCGTCATGACATCGCCCAGCTATTTCGTCGGCGAGTCCGGTGTTCTCGTTGTGGCGGTATTGCTTGCCTGGCGAAAGGAGCCCTGGATCCAGGGCATCGGGATGATCGTGCTGTTCGCCGTCTCGATCGCCAATTGGCACAATTGGAATATTCAGTAGGTCAGGCGAACTTCCCCACAAACCCATCGAACGCGGTCCAGAAGCGGGTGCGGATTGGATCGCTTTCCATCAGGATCTCGTGCTCGGCGTCCGGCATGTCGAACAATTCGCCGCGCGGCAGGCGCTTGGCGAACTCCCGTTCGGCGGTGACGTCGACGATGCGATCCTTGCCGGCCGCGCAGATCAGTACCGGCGTCGTGATCGCTTCGGCGTAGCCGGGGGCCATTACCGTCGCCATGCTGCGATAGGCCTGCTCCAGCCAGCCCCATGTGGGACCGGCAAGACGCATGTCCGGATGCTTGCGCAGGAAATCCTGCGTCCGCTGGAACCGCGCGCGGTCGGATGTCACCAGTTGGGTGTCGAAGGTGACGATATAGGGATCGCGCTGGTCCATGCCCCACACCCAGTCATCGCCCGCGCCGATGAGATTCTGCACGGCGCAGGCCGCGCGCGCGAGCAGCGGAGGATAGCCCCGCGTCAGCGCCCGCAGCATCGGCGCCGAAAGCACGGCGCATTGGAAATCATTGGGCCTGTCGTGCAGGCCGCGCAGGAGGATATGTCCGCCCATCGAATGGGCGAGCGCGACCGGCGGCTTGTCCGACAAGGGCTTCACCACCTCGTCCATGAACAGCCACAACGCGGAATCGAATTCGGTGAAATTGCCGATATGCGCTTTCAGGGGATCGGCGAGCAGCCGATAGCTGCCGCCTTGCCCCGGCCAGTCGAAGGTGGCGACGGTGAAGCCGCGGCCATGCAGTTCGCCGATGACTTCCAGATATTTCTCTATGAACTCGGTCTGGCCGTGCAACAGCACGCAAACGCCGCGCCCGGTGGTTCCGGGCGCGGCGTCGAAGACTTGCGTGCGAAGGCGTTTGCCGTCGCGCGTCGCGATGAAGCGCGGTCCGGTCATCCTGAGGTGCGCCGGCGTTCTTCGAGGCTCACTTTCGTTTGCACCTCGACGTGGCGCCGGCGCCTGGAAGGATCAACCGCGCGCCTTGGCGAGAATCGGTCCCAGCTTCATGGCGAGACCCATGTCGCCGGCGACGCGCAGCTTGCCCTGCATGAACGCGGACGTGCCGTCGAGCTCGCCCTTGACCATCTTCTCGAAATCCGAGAGCGCGACCGAGATCGTGCAATCGGCGTTCTTGCCGTCGCCGTCCGTCACCGTGTTTGGCGAGGACTTGCCGTCGATGAGCACGCTGCCGGGCTCGCCGAAATCGAATTTCAGCGTGCCGCCGAGGCCGGAGTTTTCGCCGAGCGTGCTGCCCATCTGCGAGATGATCTGCTTGACCTGTTCCGAAGCCATGAAGTCGTCCTTCCCTTGCTTTTTGAATCCAGTACCCACCGCCAGCGTTGTGGTCCCGGAT
>DATIVW010000073.1:0-6503 GCA_035465595.1 Rhizomicrobium sp.
GTGGAAGACGTGCTGAAGGTGGCGCTGGTGCGCATGCCCGAGGCCATCGACTGGGCCGAGCCGGAAGCGGTCGTGCCGGCCGCCGTTCCGGCGCCGGCCGCCGACGCGGTGCTCACGCACTAGGCGCCACGCTCGCAAGAACAAAAGCCCGGAGAGAAATCTCCGGGCTTTTTGTTTGTCGGCTAACTTTTGCGACGATTTTCGTTCGTCCCATAGCTTGTCACCTCCGGCCGTGCACGCCACTCTTCGCGCGCTTTCTCAAGGGGAGAACAGTCACGCGCCCGCTCGTCATCGCCAGCATCTCCGCTGCCCTGCTTCTGACCGCATCCGCCAACGCGCTGCCGCCATCGCCGGCCACGCCGGCATTTCATCCCCTGCTCAAATCCATTGCCGCCGATGTGAAGCCGGACGCGCTCGAGGCCACCATCGACAAACTCGTCGGCTTCGGCACGCGGCATACGCTCTCCGATACCACCTCGGATACGCGCGGTATCGGCGCCGCGCGGCGCTGGGTGAAATCGCGTTTCGAGGATATCTCGAAGGATTGCGGCGGGTGCCTCACCGTCGAAACGCCGACCGACACCGTAACGGGCGATCGCGCGCCCAAGCCGACCGAGATCATGGATGTACTGGCCGTGCTGAAAGGCACGTCCGATCCGAACCGCGTCATCGTCATCTCGGGCCACCTCGACAGCCGCGTGCGCGACGTGATGGACGCCACGACCGATGCGCCGGGCGCGGACGACGACGGCTCCGGCACCGCAGCGGTGATCGAGGCCGCGCGCGTTCTTTCGCGTCACAAATATCCCGCCACGCTCGTCTTCGCCGTGCTTTCGGGCGAAGAGCAGAATCTCTATGGCGGCAAGCTGCTGGCGAAATACGCCGTGCAGCAGAGCTGGCAGGTGGAAGCCGATCTGAACAACGACATCGTCGGCAACACCACCGGCGACAATGGCGTGCACGAAGCCGGTTATGTGCGCGTGTTCTCCGAAGGCACCAAATCCACCGAAACGCCGGAAGACGCCACGCATCGCCGCTACTATGGCGGCGAGGTGGACAGCCCCTCGCGCAATCTCGGCCGTTTCGCCGATGAACTCGCACGGGTTTATCTCAAGCCGTTCGCGGTGCGCATGTTCTATCGCACCGATCGCTTCCAGCGCGGCGGCGACCAGGTACCGATGCTGGCGGCGGGCTTTCCCGCTGTCCGCTTCACCGAGGCCATCGAGAACTACAACCACGAGCACCAGGACGTGCGTACCGAAAACGGCATCCAGTACGGCGATCTGGCGAAGTTCGTGGACTTTCCCTATCTGGCGAATGTCACGCGCGTGAACGCGATCACCATGGCCGCGCTCGCCATGGCTCCGATGCCGCCTGCCGCCGTGAAGATCGAAGGCGGGGTAGGCCATGACACCACGGTGAGCTGGCAGGCTTCTGCGGATGCGGCGAGCTATCGCGTGTGGTGGCGCGACACCACCGCGCCGCTGTGGACGCATGGGCGCGATGCCGGGAATGCGATGACGCTCACCCTGCGCAATGTCACGATCGACGACTGGTTCTTCGGCGTTTCGTCGGTATCGAGCGACGGCTACGAAAGCCCGGTCGAATTTCCCGGCGTGTCAGGCGACTTCCGCGCGCCGGCGAAGAGCGGCAGCTAAGCCAGGTCTCGGACATCAATGCGCAAGAGGCCCGAAGAGAAATCTCATCAGCGTGGCGCCGCCTTCCGCTGTGAGCGCATTGGGCTGACACGGAGCGAGAATGCAGGTGACGGCGGTTGCCCATCCCATCCGGGTGAAAGTTCCGATCGCGACCGCGAGCAGGATCTACTTCAGGACTTTGTTGACGGGATCGCAAGGTGCGGGTGCGACATTGGCAACGGTGTCTGTGGCCATGGCGAATCTCCGGATTCAGTCATCTGACTCCGCCCTCGCAAAAGCCGGAGCGAAGTCTTGCGATCGTGCAAGTCTTGCTAAGGATTCGAGAAGCTGTAGCCATGCGCGCCCGCTACGGCGCCGGCAATCGTCACAAGACTGACAAGCAGCAAGATCCAGTGCATGCGGCGCATCGCCCGAAATGTGGCTTGCGGATCGCGCCGCATGCGCGCGGCAATCCTTTGATGCAGCAAAGGTTCCATCACGAAGAGTACGATCGCGAACACAGTCCACACGATCACCATGGCATGCATCCACCAGAACCCGGCGTCGGTGAAGCGGGACCAGAGGTCGAACTGCCAGAGCATGTCGAGGCCGCTTGCGCCCACGAGCAGCACCATGGCCCGCGCGATCCAGGCGAAGCGGCGCTCGAAACGCTCGAACTGCTCCGCCGCCTCCGGCCCCGGCATCGCCGCGCAGGCTGGAATCACCACGGCGGTGACGAAGCCCACGCCGCCGATCCAGATCACCACGCCCAACACGTGAATCACGCGCGCGAGAATGGCGGCCTCGCTCATCCCGGCCTGCCGTCGGCGCGCGGCCGCGTGAGGATCGGTCCGTACACGATCACGAAGAGCACAAAGGCCAGCAGCCACGCTGCGCCGGTGAGCGCGATGGTGGTGTCATAATATTGGGGCGCGACCGCGGGGCCGAACACGCGGACGAGCGCGGCCAGCGTGAGCAGCAGATAGGCCGCCGTCATCGGCTTCGGCGCGAGCAGCGCGCGGCCGGTGTGGCCCAGCGAGGCGCGCGTCATCACCGCCAGCACCATGGTGGAGAAGGCGCCGATGGTGAAGGCGTGCAGCCACTTCGCGGCGAACGCCGCCTGGAACAGAAACAGGCAGCCCTTGAGCGCCAGCCCGACGACGATCCAGGCATAGCCCAGATGCAGCACCCAGATCAGCGGTTCGCCGAGCGTGTGCCGCCCCTTCCATTGCGCCCATCGCACAAACTGCGCCAGCGCCGCGATGAACGCGACGATGCCGTTGGCCTCAGACATCGGCGCAACAAGATCGCCCACAAGCACCGCCAGCATCGCCGCGATGACCGCGCCTTCCACCCAGGGATTCGCGCCGATCTCCACCGCGCTGCCGCGGAGCTTGAGCCCGCTGCGGGTGAAGGCCGGGATGATGCGCCCGCCGACGATCGTCACCAGCAGCAGGATCACGTCCACGGCGAGCATGAGGCCCGTGAGCTCGCCGCCGGGAAGAACATCCGTCCAGCCGAGATAGAAGAGCAGGTTGGCGATGAAGAGCGCGGTCAGCAGCACGAGGAAGGGCAGGTTCCGCAACTTGCGCGCTTTGATGAGCGTGGGGGCCAGGGTGAGCGCCAGCGCCGGGAAGAAGGCGAGATCGACGGCGCCCGCCGCGATCCTTCCCACGCCGGCAAACGGCAGGAATGCGATGCGGCCCAGAAGCCAGAGCGCGGCAAGCGCGACGAGCGGTGCGCCCGCATAGGAGGAGCGGCCGGTCCAGCCCGGCACTGCGGTCAGCAGGAAGCCGGCAATGGCAGCGGCGATGAAGCCGAAGATCATTTCGTGGCCGTGCCAGTAAGGAGACGGCAGCGCGTCCGCCGGCCACAGCGCGGGATGGAAATAGACGCACAGCCAAAGCGCGATGTTGAAGAGCGCGTCCAGCCCCGCGAGCAGGAAGAACGGCCGAAGCCCTTGCGCAAAGAGGACGAAGCGCGACATGAGTCGAATGCTATGCCGCGCGCGCCAACCCGCAAAGGTGGCATTCGGGCGCGATCAGCGAATGTGGCAATCGAATCGTGTGCTTCCCGGTGCTGATAGGAACGCTGTAATCATCCGTGCCAGCCACGCATGATGCTCGAAGCCGATGGACATGTGCGTGCGGTCCGTGAGCCGGCAGATGGAGGCGTTCGGGATTTCGCGTTCAATGCGCGCGATGCTTCTGTCGCGGAAGGCATCGAACTGGGATTCGAACGCCGCATTGTCCCTGTTGTAGGCGGCGTCGCCGGGAATGTCGGGGAAGAAACGGTCGGCATAGATGGCCAGCACCGGTGCCTTCAGGTCCACGTAGTCGCGCGGCACGCCGACGCCGCCGAAGATCTTTGCCATCACCGCATCGGTGGGAACGACCGTCACCGTTCCGTTCCTTGCGATGCGCGCGGTGTCGCGCAGGTAGGGCGCGATGGCCGGCACCCAGGGCTTGCCCGCGCCATACCACACGCGCAACCACCATTTTTCGTAAGCGCCAAAGGAAGCAAGATCGTCCTTCTTCGGCGCGATGACCTCGAACCGGTTGCCGAGATCGGCCTGGGACCAGTCGTATCCGGATTCCAGGTAGATCAGCTTGTCCACGCTCGCCGGGTATTTGTCGGCGAAGGCGGTGATCTCGTTGCCGCCCATGGACCAGCCGACAAGGCTCGCGTGATCGATGTGCAGCCGGTCGAACACCGCGCGCATGTCGGCCACGTAGGCGTTGATGTCATAGGCCTTGTCGAGCGGCGCATCGGAATGGCCGTGCCCGCGCCGCGCATAGGCGACGATGTGAAATCGTCCGCGCAGATGCTGCGCAATCGCGCCGAAGACGTAGGGATCGTCGCCCAGCCCGTGAATCATCACAACAGTGGGCCCGCTGCCGCCCCAGTCGACATAGTTGATGCGCGTGCCGTCCGTGCTGGTCGCGAAGCCGGAGGTTGGCGGTGGAAGCGGCTTTGCTTCCGCCATGCCCGCGAACAGAAGAAGCGCCAGCGCGCCAAGAAGCTGAACCCGCATGCCCCACCTCCGAGACGCCCATCTAAGATGCGGAATGGGAATGAAGCCAAGAGCCGGGCCGCATTCGCGCGTTGTGTCCCAAAATCCCCACCGCATGAAAATCAAAAAATGTTCCTATTTTGGGCGTTGAAGTCCTATATCATGTTCTTTATTTGTTCTAACGTCACCCCAGGGGAAACGCCCGCAGGCCGAGCTAGATCCACCACAAGAACAGACAGGTAAGGGCGCCGGCTTGTGGGCTGCCCGCGCAGGGATTGGTGGCCGGCGATGGCGCGATCCGGTTCCCGCATGCAAACCGGGGAGGTTGGGGCGAAAGTGCCGTGGGGTGGCGTGGAATAGAGCCAAGGTTCCCGGCCTGCTGTGTAGCCGAGGACCGAAAGGCCTTGTGGAGCGGGATGTTAGGAAACGGCCCGGCCAGTCCGCAGGGCCATTCTTTTGTCCGGAACCCCGGCGCTTCCCGCGGGATTACTCCCCGAAATCCTAGGAAATCGCGGGTTTTTGGCTTGGCGGGGGGCCAAAACCCGCCCTAAAGTCCGCCAAACCTTGGGATTCGACCCAACTCGGGAGGCCTTCGTGAACAAGAACGACCTGATCCAGAAACTCGCCGACCACTCCGGCCTCGACAAGAACACCTCGGCCAAGGCGGTCGATGGCGTGTTCGACCTCATTACCGAGGCGCTGAAGGCCGGCGATGAAGTCCGCCTCACGGGGTTTGGAGTGTTCGTGGTCGCCAGCCGCGCCGGCGGCAAGGGGCGCAACCCGCAGACCGGCGAAGAGATCACCATCAAGCCGTCCAAGCAGCCCCGCTTCCGTCCTGGCAAGCAGCTCAAGGATTCGCTGAACCAGTAATCGCAATTTGTGGGTTTTCGGTTTGAGCCGCGCGACCGTGCAGCCTATAAGCGCGCCCGCATGGGCGGTTAGCTCAGTTGGTAGAGCATATCGTTTACACCGATAGGGTCGGCGGTTCGAGCCCGTCACCGCCCACCAGTCTTCGCGACGCAGCAGCGAAGGCTAGTACGTCTGGCGAAGCCTTGGCGCAGGCAGACTGCCTGACATCGCGCAGCTTCGGGTGGCAGGCCAGTCTTCTTCCGAACATTCCCGATCGAAGAGCGGTCGCGCGCATTGCGCCGGGCTGCGTTGGGCGCAAAGTTCCTGCGTTCAAATCGTTTGGGGGAAATTCATGCGTTCCGTTCTGCTTTCCGCCGCAGCCCTTGTTGCGCTGACCGTTTCTGCTGTCGCGCAGGACATGGACGAGGCGCCACCGCCGCCGCCCGCGCAGCAAAATCCCGATGCGAAGTTCATCGCCTATGATCAGCCGGTCATCGCCTTCACCCATGCCGAGATCATCGACGGAACCGGCGCCGCGCCGAAATACAATCAGACGCTGGTCGTGAAGGATGGCCGCATCGCGGCGATGGGATCGCGCGTCGCGGTGCCTGCCGGTGCCACCGTCATCGATGCGCAAGGCAAGACGCTGCTGCCCGGCTTCGTGATGGTGCACGAACATCTCTTCTACCCGATGGGCAAGGGCAACTACGGCTCAATGCATTACACCTTTCCGCGGCTTTATCTCGCCGGCGGAACGACGACGATGCGCACCGGTGGCTCCATGTCGCCCTATGGCGACATCAACCTGAAGCTCGCCATCGACAAGGGCGATGCGATCGGCCCGGATCTGGATGTCACCGGGCCCTATCTCAACGGCCCGCTGCCGATCCTGAAGATGCATACGCTGACGGGGCCGGACGATGCGGCGAAGACCGTGAACTACTGGGCCGACGAGGGCGCGACCTCTTTCAAACTCTACACCAACATCACCCGCGCCGAAGCCA
>DATIVW010000074.1:0-1911 GCA_035465595.1 Rhizomicrobium sp.
AATCGGCAGCGACAAGAAAGTTCGTGTCCTCCGCGCCGACGATGACAAGAGACGGCACCTTGATATCCGGTAGCGAGTTGATCACGCGTGCATCGCGCTGGGTGAGCATGCCGCGCGCCGCCCGCTCGAGCCCCCGCGCGTCCCGATGGCGCGCCGTGCGGCGTTCGGCGGTGGCAGCCTGGAGCGGGCCGAGCCCCTCTTGCGCATATTTCTGCGCCGTGCGCTCGGCATTGGCGTTCCAGTCCGCGCGCGGCTCGTCCTTCTTGAAGCCGGGGCCGGTGTCGATGATGAGCAGTGCCTTCGTGCGCTTGGGATGCACGAGATGAAAGGCGAGCGACATGTAGCCGCCAAGCGACAAGCCGCCGATGACGGCCTCTTTCGCGCCGACAGCATCGAGGATCGCCGCCATGTCGGCGACGGTGTGTTCCTCGCTGTATTGCGACGGGTCTTCCGGATAATCGCTCTGGCCGTGGCCGCGCATGTCCCAGGTGACGAGCGTGTGCTCCTTCGAAAACGGCGCCACCTGCCCGCGCCACATCACCGAGGTGGACGAATAGCCGTGGCTGAGCAGGATCACCGGCCCCGAGCCGTGAACCTCGTAATAGATGTCGACGCCGTTGCGGTTCAGTGTGGGCATTGATGCACCTTATTCCCTCTTCCTGCTGAAGGGGGGAGGTCAGTTGTTATATTTGCGTGCGAGGCCGGCAATCGTCGCGTGGAACTCCGCCACCGTCTCGTCGATGATCTGTTTCACCGGCTTGACGCTGTCGATGCGGCCGGCGACCTGTCCGGAGAGCGCGATCGAAGCTTCCATGTCGCCGCCGAAATAGAGGTCCAGCGCGTTGCCGAACTCGGTCATGATGTTTGCGGGCGGTTCCTTCTCGAACCTTGTCGTCTTCTCAGTACGCAGCGCGCGCAGCGCGGGACCGGGGCCGAAGCGGTTGAGGAACACGGTGGAGGTTTCCTCCGCTTCGAGGATCGCGTTCTTCCAGTTCTGGTGTACCGGCGATTCCGCCGAAGACACCATGCGCGTGCCCATCTGCACGCCTTCGGCGCCCAGCGCGAACGCCGCCGCCATGGTGCGGCCATCGGTGATGCCGCCCGCGGCGATGACCGGCTTGTCGGTCTTCGAGCAGATCAGCGGCAACAGCACCATGCTCGCCACCTCGCGCGGATTCTTGAAGCCGCCGCCCTCGCCGCCCTCGACAACGAGGCCATCCACGCCCGCTTCGATCGCGCGCAACGCCGCCTTCAGAGAAGGCACGACGTGAAACACATTGAGCCCCGCTTCCTTCAGCGGCCCCACGATCTTCATCGGGTCGCCGGCGGAGGTGGTGACGAACTTCACGCCCTGGTCGAGCACGAATTTCACGATGTCCGGATCGCGCACGAAGGCGAGCGCGACGTTGAGGCCGAACGGCTTCTTCGTCAGCTCCCGCATCTTCTTCACTTCGGCCCGCACTTCGTCGAGGCGGCCGGAGGATGTCTCGATGATGCCGAGGCCGCCTGCATTCGACACCGCGCTGGCAAGCTGCGCGCGGGCGATCCAGCCCATCGGCGCCTGCACGATGGGGTAGTCGACGCCCAGCATGTCGGTAATGCGGTTCCGGATCGGCATGGCGCGGGCGTCCTCGATGGCGAAGGCGCATGTTAGCCAAGGCGCCGGGTGTGGCTAGGTCTTGATATGGCCGGCCTGCGTGAAGATGACGGCGCTTATGATCATGTTCACGCTGCGTCCGTCATCCGACAGGGGCAGGTGTAGCGTGTCGAAATCTAGGTGCGGCATGCGCAGCCAGGCCGCAGAACCGTAGGCGCGCAAGCCCACATGGTCCTCCGCCACCTTGCGATAGCCCGCAATCGCCAGATCCACGGCTTCTTGACCCAGCGGCGCGAAGGTTTCCCGCACGTGCT
>DATIVW010000075.1:0-1947 GCA_035465595.1 Rhizomicrobium sp.
GTTCAAACGTCCTTATGACGCCGAACTCTACAAGGAGCGCAACATCATCGAGCGCTTCTTCAACAAGCTCAAACAGTTCCGACGGGTCGCAACACGCTACGACAAGCTGCTCGTCAACTTCATGGGATTCGTCAAACTCGCCGCTATCGCCATCTGGCTCAAATAGTTAAATCATCACTACGACCTAGCACTACTTTGGCAGATTTCTCTGGCCTTTGGTATTTTTAGGATTCCCGAAACGCGTTTTGCGTGATTCATGGGTGGTCGGCATTGCGGAGGGCCGACCATGGAAGAAGCCTGGAAGTCCGATCTTGATCGATGGCTCTCGCCCTTCGTGAGCGCTTTGCGGCACAAGACGCGCGCACGGATGTGCCCTGTCTATATTGCGGGGCTGATCGGCGGGGGCGACCGCAAGAGCGTTCAACCCATGGCGGCGCGCGACGGCGAGGTCGGTTACGACCAGCTTCATCACTTCATCGCAAGCGGCGTGTGGGACGCAGCGCCAATTGAGAAGGCCCTGCTTGCTGAGGCCGACAAGATGGTCGGCGGCCGCGACGCGTGGCTGATCGTCGACGACACGGCGTTGCCGAAAAAGGGCGAGCATTCGGTCGGCGTCGCGCCGCAATACGCCTCGTCGCTCGGAAAGACGGCCAATTGTCAGTCGCTGGTCTCGCTGACGCTGGCGTCGCGCGAGGTCCCGGTGATGGTTGGCCTGCGGCTGTTCCTGCCCGAAGACTGGACAAACGATCCCGAGCGCATGGCGCGGGCTCGCGTGCCAGAGGAAAGACGGAACGCACTGACGAAGCCTGAAATCGCGATCGAGGAGATTGACCGCGTCATCGCCTCGGGCGCGCGCTTCGGTTGCGTCCTCGCCGATTCGGGATACGGCTCCAGCGGGTCTTTCCGTCAGGCTCTGAGCGAGCGCGGTCTCAAGTGGGCGGTCGGGCTGTCGCGGCGCCAGAATGTCTATCCCGCCGACGTCGCTTTGATCTTTCCCGTCGCCAGGGCGGGAAGGCTGCGCAAGTACAGCATCCCGGATCAGCCGCCAGTCTCCGCTGAGGCGGTGTTGTCGGAAGAGAAATGGCGAAGGGTCAATTGGCGGCGGGGCACAAAGGGCCGGTTGACATGCCTCTTCGCGGCCCGCCGCGTTCGCATTGCGGACGGTCATAAGCACCGCATGCTTGATGATCGCATGCAAGGCATGCCGGGCGACGAAGTCTGGCTCGTCGGCGAACGGCGGTCGACCGGCGAGCAAAAATACTATGTGTCCAACCTTCCGGCCGATACCAGCCTCAAGACGCTCGCCGCAACGATCAAAGCCAGATGGGTCTGCGAGCAGGCGCATCAGCAGTTGAAGGAAGAGCTCGGCCTCGACCACTTCGAAGGCAGATCCTGGATCGGACTACACCGGCACGCCTTGATGACCATGATCGCCTACGCCTTCCTCCAGACCCGCCGCCTCAAGGCCGCGGGACGGAAAAAAAAGAATCGGGGGACCGCCGCCACAACCGAGCCTGCCGGCCATCAGGCAAGCCATCCTTGACCTCTTCACGCGCCCTCCGCTCAGGCGATGTCCCCACTGCGCGAAACTCCTCAGCCAAGCCGCCATGCCCGATCTGCCAAAGTAGTGCTATTTCGCCGACTCATGGGCGATGGAAATCTCAGCCTACGATTGGGACGAGGCGACCGGTACGCCTTCTCGGAAGCGGACCTTCGTCGCCTTCGACAAACGCCAGCGCGAGACCGGCGTTCCGGACGGCGCAACCGTCGACGCCGAGGGATGCCTGTGGAGCGCCGCTGTGTTCTCGGGTGAACTCCGCCGCTTCACGCCGGACGGAAAACTCGAGCGCGCCGTGAAGCTCCCAGTGCGCAATGTCACCAGTGTCATTTTCGGCGGCCAGAACCTCGACATCATCTATTTCACCACCATAGGCCAGATTCACCTCC
>DATIVW010000076.1:0-4579 GCA_035465595.1 Rhizomicrobium sp.
GAGCCCGGCCTTGAAGAACTCGACGAACAGCTTCTGCTGCTGTGCATAGTATTCGGGATCGCATGTGGCGAACTCGCGCGACCAGTCGATGGCGAGGCCCATCATCTTGAGCTCTTTGCGCATCGCCGCGATGTTGTCGTAGGTCCATTGGCGCGGATCGACGCCCTTGTCGCGCGCCGCGTTCTCCGCGGGCAGGCCGAATGCATCCCAGCCCATCGGATGCAGCACGTTGAAACCCTGCGCCTTGCGGAAGCGCGCGATCACGTCGCCCATCGTGTAGTTGCGGACATGGCCCATATGGATGCGACCCGACGGATAGGGAAACATCTCCAGCACATAGGCCTTGGGCCGGGTGGAATCGTTGGGCGCAACGAAGCTCTGGCGGGATTCCCATTCCCGCTGCCAGTGCTGCTCCGATTCCTTGGCGTTGTAGCGCGCCATCTGAAATTCCTTCTGTGCCGCCTCGGCTTTCGCTGAGCCCGGCGGCGTTTGGAAGGCTTACAGCGCGGAAAAATTAATCGCTAGCGGGGGTGCTCGCGAGTCGAAGCTCGCGCGCCCGCACAAGGATCGCATCCTCGAGCTTGTTGGCGGTGTCCGGGTTCACCTGGGCATCCACCCAGCCGTCGGCCGAACGGGTCTGGCGGAAGGTGGAAATCTTCAGGCCATCCGCGCGCAGGCGGCGGTCGAGAATATAGACCGTCACGCGCATGCGCTCATTGGGGTTGGACGGATCGGAATACCAATCGGTGATGATCACGCCGCCGAACGGATCGGCCGACTGCAGCGGCATGAAGGACAGGGTATCGAGGGTGGCGTGCCAGAGATAGGAGTTCACCCCGAGCGTGACATGGCCACTGGTCGAGGAAATGGTCGAGCCGGAGGTGGTGTCCGGCATGTCGTTGTCGTCGGACGATCCGCAGGACGCCAGCAGCAGGGAGCAGAGGATGACGGTCGGAACACGCATAATCTTTTCAAACCCTTATGGTGGCCGCCGGCCAACTTGGACCCCGGGGGGCTTATACTGGGACAGTTTGACCCGCGCAACTTCGCCCGGCCCGTCACTGGGGCGCGGTTGCGCTTTGGTTATAGGGACTTACCGGCACTCGGGAGATTGTTGCATGGGTTTAAGGCGCAGCGTCGCGCTTTTGCCGGTTCTGGTTAGCGCTGCCGCGTTTCCGGCGCGGGGAGGGGTGCCGGAGGGCTGGACCGGAAGCCTCGGCGCAAGCGGATCGGCACGCAGGCCATGTACCGGCACACGCACTTCCAGTTCTAGATTGCAAGCGCGCCGACGGCGGCAAACCCCGCGAGCTTTGCGCCTGCCAGCTGCATCGCACTGACCGCGTCGATGCCGCCCAGCGCGTAGACGGGCCGCGAAACCTGTCGCGCGATTATCCGCATTTGCATTGCGCCGAGATGCCTTCCGCCGGGATGGCTCCGCGTCGCGAAAACCGGCGCGACAAACAGCGCATCGGCGTACGGAACGTGACAGGCGGCAAGAGAATGCGCGGTGACCGTGATGATCCAGTGTGGGTGGCGCGCCCGCCAATGTGCCGCCTGCCGGGCGTTGGCTTCAGATAGATGAAGTCCGTCCGCGCCGATGCGGGCCGCCAATTCGGCATCGTTGGCGATCAGGAGCCTTGTTCCGCGCCGGCGGGTGACGGCGCGAAGTTCGCTCGCCAGCTTCGCGCGGTGCGAACCCTGCCGTGCGCGGACGACGACCATGCTGCCGCGCGGCAATGCGCGCGCCGCGGCCACGGGATCGGCGAGGCGCTCGTCATCCGTCATCAGCACCAGCGCGGGCAGGCCGCTATGCGGGTTCAGCGCAGCGGCGGCTCTTGCGAGTTTTACGCGGGCAAGCTTGTCTGTCATCAATGAGCGATTCCGCCGCCAATCTTTCGGATATTCTCGCGCGTATCGACGCCGCGCGAAAGAAGGCTGTCGCGCCCGCGTCGTCCACGACGCTCATCGCCGTCACCAAGACGCACGATGCCGATGCGATCCGCCCGGTTCTGGATGCCGGCCATCGCGTGTTCGGCGAGAACCGGGTGCAGGAAGCGATGGGGAAATGGCCGGCGTTGCGCGAGGCCTACAAGGGAATCGAGCTGCACCTCATCGGCCCGCTGCAATCCAACAAGGCGCGGGAGGCGGTCGAAACCTTCGATGCGATCCACGCGCTGGACAGACCAAAGCTCGCCCATGTGCTGAAAACGGAGATCGAGAAAAGTGGCCGTTCGCCCGTGCTCTTCGTGCAGGTCAACACGGGCGAGGAGCCGCAGAAAGCCGGTATCGCGCCACAGAATGCGGCGGCCTTCGTCGCGCTTTGCCGGGACGAGTTGAAGCTTCCAGTCAAAGGCCTGATGTGCATCCCGCCGAACGGCGAGAATGCCGCGCCGCATTTCGCGCTTCTTCAGAAGCTGGCGCGGGAAAACAGCCTGCCGTTCCTGAGCATGGGCATGAGCGGAGATTTCGAGACCGCCATCAAGTTCGGCGCGACGCATGTGCGCATCGGCAGCGCGATCTTCGGCGAACGCTCAGTGCACGGCGGCTGACACGGGCGCGGCATTCATGCTCATCGTCCGGCGATAGGCGTCCAGCGCCTGGGTCTGCATCTGGCCGGTGACGCCATTTCGCGCGAGGGCGGACAGGAGCGCATCGGTATCGTTCGAGATATCGACGGGGGCGGAGGCCGGGGGTGGCGATGAATGCGGTGTCGACGGCGTCGCCGCCTGAACGGGGATCGTCATCGATGGCAATGTCGCCAGCCTGGAGATCGGTGTCGGCGCGGCGCCGGCAATGCTCGCATCCGCGACCTTTACAGGGGCTGCCGCCGGAGATTTTGCATCGGGCTTGGACGTGTCGGCCGCAAGCGCTGTCGTGTCGTCGCTGTGGTCCAGCCCCACGAATGCCATCACGGTGCTGCCGAAATCCTTGCCTGTGATCTTCTCGAAGGCCACATCGGCGAGCGAAGAGACCAGACCGATCGGGCCGCCATAGAGCGTGTCGCCCGCGACCTTCTCGACATCGCCGATCTTGTCGCCGGTGATGGCGCGATAGACCGTTCCGACCACGGGCAGATGCTGTAGCGGATTCACGACGTCCAGCACGTCGTCCCAGAAGGAGCTTCCGGAATCGGCGGTTTTGGCGGTGGCGGCGGAAGCGGTTTGGGTTGTGTCGGTTTTGGCAGCCGTCTTCGTCTGCGCATTGCCAAGATGCGTCATCCAATAAGACTGGCTCGTCACGCCATGAGCAAAACCGGGCACGGGCATTCTGCTGGCCTCCAGCTGCCGTACAAAGCAAGCAGCCTGCCAACGGGAAACCCCCGATTTGCCTGTGTTTTCGGCCGCGCCTGAAAGGGCCGCGGCAGAAATTGCCGGGTCAGAACAGATGTCCGGCGCGTGCCTTGGTGGCGATGTAACCTTCGTTGTGCGCGTTGGTCGGGAAGGTGTGTGGCACCCGTTCGGCGACCGTCACGCCGTATTTGGCGAGCGAGGCAACCTTGTCGGGATTGTTGGTCATCAACCGCACGGATCTGTAGCCAAGCAGCTTGAGCATCTTCGCGGCGACACCGTAGAGGCGCTCATCGGCTTCGAAGCCGAGCCGCTCGTTGGCCTGCAATGTGTCAAAGCCCTGGTCCTGCAGACGATAGGCGCGCAACTTGTTGATCAGGCCGATTCCGCGACCTTCCTGCGCGAGATAAAGCAGAATCCCGCCGCCATTCTTCGCAATCGCATCGATGGCGCCGCGCAGTTGCGGCCCGCAATCGCATTTGAGCGAGCCGAGCAGATCGCCGGTGAAACATTCCGAATGCAGTCGTGTCAGCACGGGCGCGCCTGTCGATGGGGCATTGATGACGATGGCATAGTGCTCGGGCCCGCCATCGGCGGAACGGAATGCGACGAGTTCCGTCTTCTCCGCGCCTTCAAGCGGAACGCGCGCGCGCGTCACCATCTTGAGCGTTTTCGCCGCTTCGTTCTCGAAATCCGCGATCTCTTTCGCGGTGAGCACGGCGGCATTCTTTGCGGCTTTTGAAACCGGCGCCGCGACGATCGCCGGAAGCAAGCCGGACAATTTCGCGAGCTTGATGCCGGCCGCGAATCCCGAAGGCAGCATTGCACGCTCCGCTTCGAACGGGCCTTTCATCGGCTCGGCCATGTCGTGTGTCGGATCGGCGATGGCGCGCAGCTTTTCGCCCGTGTCCTTTGCATCGACCGGGAGTGCGACAACGTCGGCGGTATAGAGTCTGATCTTCAGCGTGCGCGCCCGCGCGTGGGTAAGCACGAGTCTCAGGCCCTTAACCGTTTTGCGCACAGCCTTGAGAGCGGCATCGCTCAGCGTCTCGACCGCATAAACGATCACGATTTCGCGACCGTTTTTGATCGCAACCGGCTTTCCCGCGCGCAAGGCATGGGCCGCGCGCTCCACGGAGCCCGCGCTTTGCACGGGTTTGCGATTGCGCGGACGTTGGCGAAGCGCGGCTTTCCGTTTACCCCTTCGCGGGTTCGATCTTGGCGATGGGGCCATAATCCCCCACATACACCGCCGGGGAAAAACCGGGTAGAGTCGTTCGCCCACACCACCC
>DATIVW010000077.1:0-7164 GCA_035465595.1 Rhizomicrobium sp.
CGAGAACATCCTGAACGGCAACCAGGATCTCAACCTGCTGCGCGCGAAGATCGGCATGGTGTTCCAGAAGCCGACGCCGTTCCCGATGACGATCTACGACAACATCGCCTTCGGCATTAAGCTCTATGAGCGCATGCCCAAATCCGAGCTCGACGGTCGCGTCGAGCACGCACTTTCGCGCGCCGCGCTGTGGAACGAAGTGAAGGACAAGCTGAGGGAATCCGGCCTGTCGCTCTCCGGCGGCCAGCAGCAGCGCCTGTGCATCGCGCGCACGGTGGCGACGAAGCCCGAAGTGATCCTGCTGGACGAACCGTGCTCGGCGCTCGATCCGATCTCCACCGCCAAGATCGAGGAGCTGATCGACGAGCTGTCGCACGACTATACGATCGTGATGGTCACCCACAACATGCAGCAGGCCAGCCGCGCGTCCGACTACACCGCGTTCATGTTCCTGGGCGAGCTGGTGGAGTATGGCGCGACGGAGCAGGTGTTCACCGCGCCGAAGAACAAGCGCACGGAAGACTACATCACCGGCCGCTTCGGCTGATCGTCAGGGACAGGTGGTGCGCTGGTTGGCGCAGAGCTTCGTCACCCAGCCGCGGTAGGTTTTCTTGGTGGGCGTGATGCCGCCGACATCCGCAAAAGCGCCGGAGCAGCCATAGACCCTGGTGATGGCGAAGGAATCCGGTCCCCAGACGCCGCCTTCGCCATTGTCGCCCGCGAGCCGCGCGACCACTTTCGCATTCGGCGAAGGTGCGGCGCGCATGCTTGTATCGTTGATGGTGAAACCGACGAGCGCGCCCGAGATCCAGCCCGGTCCCTTGAACACGATCTTGCCGTTGCCATTGCCGTACGCGCCCAATTCGGCATTGCGGATCAAGAGCCAGCCGTTCTTCGATCCGATGACTTCGAATTCCGCGCCGTAATTGTCGTCCGGCTCGATCTCCGGCTTCAGCCGGAAGATGACCGGCGCCTTCGCATCGGGCGCGCTGCGGACATTTGTGCCGCCCATGTCCTTGTCGGCGTTGTAGCCGTTGATGCTGCAGACCGCATCGCTGGCGGTGACGACCGGCGCCGAGGCGACGGCGGCGGCAAGAAGCGCGGCAATGAGGCTCATGCGTAATCCTCCGCAAGCGTTGCGTCGTTGCGCGTGCCCGATATCGCGTTGAACACAAGGCTCAGCGCGGCCCCGATGACGATGTTCAGGAGCAGCGACGACAGAGCGGCATAGCAGGGCAGCGCCAGCCCGCCGATGTGCAGCACATAGACGCTCGCCTTGAAACCGGACTGCGCCGCCATCCATGTGCCGCTCGCCATGCCGGCGATCCATCCCAGCAGCAGCGCGCGCGGATGGAGCCAGCGCGTGTAGAGACCCAGCAGCACCGCCGGCAATGTCTGGATGATCCAGATGCCGCCCAGAAGCTGCAGCTCGATGGCGGTCGTCGCCTGGCCTTCCAGAATGAAGATGAGCGCGCCGCCCTTCACCACCAGCGAGACGATCTTGGCGACCTGGCTTTCATGCGCAGGCGTGCAGTCCGGGCGCAGGAATTCGCGATAGATGTTGCGGGTGAAGAGATTGGCGCAGGCGATGGACATGATCGCGGCGGGCACCAGCGCGCCGATGGCGATGGCCGCGAACGCCACGCCCACGAACCAGCTCGGGAACATCTGCAGGAAGAGCGCCGGCACCGCATAGTTGTTGCCGAAGCGGGCGAAGCCGTCCGCATATTGCGGCATGGCCTTGACGCCCGCCGCCAGCGCCATGAAGCCCAGCAGCGCGACGAGGCCCAGCACGATGGAATAGGCGGGCAGCGCGACGGCATTGCGCTTGATCACATGGCGGCTGGAGGATGACAGAACGCCGGTCGCCGCATGCGGATAGAGGAACAGCGCCATCGCCGAGCCCAGCGCCAGGGTCGCATAGGAGAACTGGCCCGGATTGGAGAGCGGATCGGCCGGCAAGGTCAGCTTCGCGGCGGCAACGGCGGAAAACACGTGTCCGAAACCGCCCAGCTCCACGGGAATGATGATGATGGCGGCGATCACCGTGGCGTAGATCAGCATGTCCTTCACCACCGCGATCATCGCCGGGGCGCGCAAGCCGCTGGCATAGGTGTAGGCCGCGAGGATCACAAAGGCGATGACGAGCGGCCATTCGCCGTGGATTCCGAGTCCGGCGAGCACCACTTCCATGCCGACAAGCTGCAACGCGATGTAGGGCATGGTCGCGACGATGCCGGTCAGCGCGACGGCAAGCGCGAGGCTGCGGCTGCCGAAACGGCCGCGCACGAAATCCGCGCCGGTCACATAGCCTTTCGCCTTCGCCACGCTCCAGAAGCGGGGGAACGCAAGGAACATGAACACATAGGCGATGGCGGCATAAGGCACCGCGAAGAAACCCACCGCGCCCGCGCCGAACATCAGCGCCGGCACGGCCACGAAGGTGTAGGCGGTGTAGAGATCGCCGCCGAGCAGGAACCACGTCACCACGCTGCCGAAGCGTCGCCCGCCAAGGCCCCATTCGGTCAATTGCGTGAGATCGCCCTGGCGCCAGCGGCCGGCGAAGAATCCGAGGATGGTGACGAGCAGGAACAGCGCGATGAAAACGCCCAGCGCCACGGGATCGAGCCTGTCCATCGCCTACTCCCGGCCTTCGGCGAGATAGACGATGAACAGGATGAGCGCGGTCAGCGCCACCCAGAGGATCTGGTACCAGTAGAAGAAGGGGATTCCGTCGAGGTCCGGGAGCGTCTTGTTATAGAACGGCACCCACAGGGTCGCCACGAACGGCACGAGCAGAAGCAGATGCACCAGGCGGAATCCGCCCTTTTGCCGTCCGTCCATGCCCGCGTCTCCCCAGCCGCTTTTCTCATGCAAACGATTACGGCATAACGCCGAAACCGCCAAGCCGCGGAAGGACAATGACGGACCAGCTTCTTTACCTCGCGATATCGCTCGCCGGCGTGGCCGCAATGATCGGGCTGTGCGCCTTGCTGTTCGGCCGCGCGGTCGCGACGCTTGACACGCGTTCGGCGGCCCAGCGTCTGGCGAACGATGTGCCGGGATTCCGCCTCGGCAACAGCGCGCTCTCCGCCGATTGCCGCTCGGCGATGCTGGAGGATGCGCGCAACGGCACGGTCTGGCTCGTCACCGCACGCGGCGACGATTTCGTCACCCGCCGGCTGGGGCGCGGCGACGTGAAAACGGCATCGCGCGACGGCGCGGCGCTCGCATTGCGCTTCTTCGATTTCACATTTCCGGCGGCGACGATTTCCTTCCACGATGAAGCCGTCGCGCGCGACTGGGAAGCGCGCATGGGAAAAGCCTGATGCATTTCGATCCGACGCAGCTCGCCACGCCGGCCTTCATCCTTCTCGTCATCGCCGAGATGCTGTTCGTGCGTTATACCGGCCGCGGCCGCTACGAAGTGCGCGACATGGCGACGAGCCTCTTGATGGGTTTCGGCAGCGTCATCTTCGGCACGGTGTTCGGCTTCATTTTCGTCTGGTTCGCGCATCTGGTGACGCCGTACCGGTTGATGACGGTGGCATGGTCCGTCCCCGCCGTCGCGATCTGCTTCGTGCTGGACGATTTCACCTATTATCTGTGGCACCGCAGCGCGCACCGCATCCGCTGGTTCTGGGCCGAGCATGTGACGCATCATTCCAGCCAGCACTACAATCTTTCCACCGCGCTGCGTCAGCCCTGGGGCGGCTTCCTCACGGTCGGCTTCCTGTTCAAGACGCCGCTTCTGCTCTTGGGTTTTCCGCTCGGCATGCTGGCTTTCGTCGGGGGGCTCAACCTCGTCTACCAGTTCTGGATCCATACCGAAGCGATCGGGAAGATGCCGCGCTGGTTCGAGGCGGTGATGAACACGCCCTCGCATCACCGCGTGCATCACGCCACCAATGCGCGCTACCTCGATTCCAACTCTGCCGGCGTCTTCATCGTGTGGGACAAGCTGCTGGGCACCTTCGTCGAGGAAGACGAGGCGGAAAAGCCGCGCTACGGCATCGTGAAGAACCTGGGCACCTTCAATCCTTTCAAGGTCGCCTTCCACGAATTCATCGGCATGGCGAAGGACATCGTTTCGGCGAAGTCCCTGCGCCACGTGGCCGGCTATATCTTCGCACCGCCGGGCTGGTCGCCGGACGGAAGCCGCGAAACCAGCGATTCCATCAAGGCCCGCTGGGCCCAATATCGCAGCGCACAATCGCCGGCCGAATAAGCGCCATCGCAAATCCGCGCTATACTCCACCCGCATCAACCGGGGGGAATCAGGATGCGTGTCGCCATCGCCGCGCTGCTCGGCGCGATCGCCATGTTCGTCTGGACGGCCGTCGCGCACATGGTCACGCCTCTGGCCACCATGGGCATCAGCCAGATACCGAACGAAACGGCCGTCATGTTCGCCATGCAGGGATCGATGACGAAACCCGGGCTTTATTTCTACCCGTGGTTCGATGCGAAGAATCCGGATGCCATGAAGAAATCCGCGGAGTCGCAGAAGGTCAAGCCGCACGGTCTTCTGATCTACAATCCGCCGGGCGTGAACGTCGACGCCGACATGACGCCGATGCTCGCCAAGGAATTCATCAAGCAATTCGTCGAAGCGCTGATCGCAGCCTGGATCGTGTCCTTGATCGCGGGCGGCTTCGCATTGCGATGGGGCGCGGTGATCGGAATCTATGTCGCCACATCCATCGCCACGAACGTGTCCTACTGGAACTGGTATCACTTCCCGATGGACTACACGGCAGCGCAGATCGTCATGGAGATCGTCTCCGGCATCGTCGCCGGCGCCGCGATCGCGTGGTGGCTGGGGCGCGCGAGAACAGCATAGTTTTCCTCCCCCGTTCACGGGGGAGGTGCTGAGCGAGCGGAGCGATGCGAGGCGGAGGGGCCTCCGGCGCGGAATTCCGCCTCCGGCTCACTGTGTTCGCATGCTCCCCCGTAAACGGGGGAGGAAAATTACAAAGCAATCTGCGAACGGAACGACAGCGCCTGCACGTTCTGGCCGAGGTCTGCGCCCGAACCGCTCAGGCGGCTCACGTCGATCCATTGATAATCGAGCGCGAAACGCAGCGCGCTGTTCGGATACCAGTTGACGCCCGCCGTCCAGATCTTCTGCTCGCCGCCGCGGATGCCGCCGTAAGGCGTTGCAAGGCCGAACGTGCCGGTCTTGTCGTTGAGATCGACGTCGCTGTAACGCCCCGCCACTTCCCATGCGCCCCATTTGCTGTCCGGCCTGGGCGACGTGAACGCGGCGTTCGCGGTCGAGTAGCCGCGGCTCTCGCCGGTGATGACCCAGCTTGCCTGCGCATACCAGCCGTTGAAGTTGAGATCGGGCTTGGCGAGCGCCGGCGCTTCCACGCGCTGGTTGACCTGGTAGCCGAAATAGCCGGCCTGCGCATAAACGCCGCGCCAGTTGCCGCCGGCTTCCGCGCCCCAGAACTTCGCGCTGTCGGTGTCGACGCCGCCGGTCGAGACAAGCTTGGTGCCGTTTGAGTCCACCGTCAGCTCCGGTGCGACCGACAATGTGAGCATGCGCGGCGATCCGGGCCCGGCCGCCGCGTCGTTGCCGCGGAACATGTCGGCCGCGGTGCCGCTCAGCACCAGCCGCGAGTCCTTGTCCGACCAGAGCGACGCGGCGGCGCGCGCCAGCACGGCCTGCTGTTCGTCGAACACCGCGCTGTCGCCGACTTTCGCGCCCGTGAAGGATAGCGAGCCGTAGAACGTGTCGGTCACATAAAGAAGGCTGGCCGCGTCGCGCCCGTCGCCGCCCACCGCATTGCGCACGATGTCCGAAGGTCCGGCGCGTTCCAGGAACAGCGTGTCGGCCGAAGCGGTGTTGTCTTCGAGGCCGGCTGCCGGCGGATAGGCGCCGACGCGGAAGGCAAACGGTGCGAGGCCGTCATATTCGACATAGAGCGCCTGCACGCGGCCGCCCGATTCGGTGCCGCCCGAGCCGCCGAACTCGGTGTTGAAATTGTAGGACCAGTCGCCGAACAGCTTGCCCTGGATGCCAAGCTGCGCGCGCCGGAAATTCGAACCGCTGGAAAGATCGGCGCCGCTGGCGAGCGCCAGCGCCTTGCTGGACTGCATGTAGTACGCGGCGTCGAACTGGCCGAAAGCGCGGATGGCGAGCGAGAAGCGCCCGTCGTTGGAGGCGAAGGTGGGACGTCCGTTCTTGAAGCTGACGGAGGAATCGCTTGCCTTCGCTGTGCGCGCTTCTTCCTGGGCGGCGGCGAATTTCTGCGCGAGCTGGTCGATCTGCGCCTGCTGCTGCTCGACCTTGGCTTCGACGGGCGCAGGCTGCGGCGCGGCATCGGCCGTTTCCACCGGCACGCCTTTTTTCTTCAGCGCGCCGCGCAAGGATTTGATTTCCGCGTTCTGCGCCTCGATCTGGTGCTGCTGCACCTCGATCATGTGCTGCATCCGGTCGAGGCGCTTTTCGATCGACGCGTCATCTGCGAATGCGGGGCCGCCCAGCACGGCGAGCGCCGCGCCGGCGCAAAGATACGATTTCATTTTCATGAGAAATTCCCTTTCTGACAGCATTCTTGCCAATGGTTCGAAGCCGGCGGCTTGGATGCAGATCAACCAACCGGCGGCAAATGTCGGCGTGGATGCAAAAGTGTGACTATGGGACGGTGAATCCGTATTTCTCGAATACCGCCCTCGCCGCGGGGCTCTGCAGAAACGTCTCGAAACCGGCGGCTCCCGGCTTCGCGTCCCGGGTCAGGGCGACGGGATAAAGGATCGGCGCGTGGCTGCTATCCGGGAAAATACCCATGACATGCACGCGCGGTTCGATTTTCGCGTCGGTGTTGTAGACAATCCCCAGCGTGGTCTCGCCCCGCGCGACATAGGCGAGCGCCGCGCGCACATTCTCCGCCACCGCCAGCTTGCCCGACACGCCGTCCCACGCGCCGAGGCGGGTGAGCGCGGCCTTCGCATATTTGCCGGCCGGTACCGACGCGGGATCGGCGAGCGCGAGGCGGCTGTTGCCCAGCGCGCCGGCGAGATCGAAATGCGGCGCGATCTTCACATTCACCTTCCATCCGGCGGGCGCGATCAGAACCAGATGATTGCCGAGCAGCGTGTGCCGCGTGCCGGGGGCGAGCAGGGCCTTCTTCTCCAGATAGTCCATCCAGTCCGGAT
>DATIVW010000078.1:0-17954 GCA_035465595.1 Rhizomicrobium sp.
GACCACCAGCGGCGCGCCGAAGCCCGTCTCGGTGAAGCCATCGGACTTCGCATCCAAGTAGGAGAACGCCGCATACGGCGTCAGGCTCATCGCCCATTCTGACGGATCGAACTTCCAGCCGGCTTCGCCATAGACACCCCATGCCGTGCTGTCGAACTTGCCATGCACGCTGCCCGAGCCGAAGCCGGGGATGGAGATGAAGCGGTCCAGGCGGTTGGTGAAGTCGCCGTAGGAGACATCGCCCTGCGCATATATGCCGTTGTCGGCCACGTAACGCGCATAGCCTGCAGCCTGCAGCGCCTTGAAGGTGCCGAAGCCCAGCATGTGCTCGACCTGGATGTCGCCCGTCGACCAGCTGCCAGCCACGCCGAACAGGAAGTTGCGCGAGACCGGCACGTCGATACCGGCGAGCAGGCCGTTGTTGTGGCTGTCATAGGCCGGGCCGGAAGCGGTGCGATCCACCGAGTTACCCGACTGGAAGCCGCCGCCCCACACATTGGTGCCCGACATGTCGGTGGCCTGCGCCGGCGTCACGTTGCTGGGCGCGATATTGGCGGCCAGCACCTGGCTGCTCTGGCTGATCGAGGCCATGCCGCCATCGCCCTCGCCGAGGTCGGCCAGATGGTTGTTGATCGCATCCAGGAACGATTGCGCCGTCGCCTGGTCCACCGCGAGGAGTTCGCCGATCGGAATACCCGACAGGCTTTCCAGCGCGTCGGTGTACTGATCCGGCGACAGGCCGAAGAGCGCACCCAGCAGCTTGCCGAGCGGACCCGACGTGCCGAAGGTGTCGTAGATCGTCTCGATCGCGTCAGCGACCTCTTCCTCGTTGTCCGTAAGCCCGTCGATCTCGTCGAACGGCGTGCGCGTGACCGTGATGTCCGCCTCGTTCGTCGAGTAGACGCCCACGGCATTGAAGAATGTCGCGGCATTGGCGGTGCTGACGTTGCTCCAGGTGCCGGACAGGGCCGCGTCGGAGAACACCACGCGATAGGTCGTCGTGTCGCCGAAGATCCCGTGCGCCAGATCCAGGTCGACAACGGCCGGGCCTGAAATCGTCGCGCTGGCGGCATGGATGGAGCCGGACGAACCGTCCCCGCCGCCCACGATGGCAAGCGTGCCGGGCTGGGTGAAGGTGTTCACATAGGCGCTCGCCGTGCCCAGCGCGATATTGTTGGCAAGGGTGAGCGTACCGAACTGGCCCACGACCAGCGAGCCGATCTTGGCGTGCGACGGGTTGATGTTGCCATCCAGCAGCAGGTTGCCGCCGCCGATCGTGACCGCATTGCCGGCCGCGTTCTCCACTACGTTGCCGAAGATCGAGCCGCCGTTCAGCGCCAGGATCAGCGCGGACGGCGCACCCGACACGTCGATTGCCGTGCCCCAGCCGCCATTCAACGTCGCGCTGATCTTGCCATTGTTGTTCTGGAACGACGCGCCGGCACCAAGGCTCGAGGCATTGATCATGACGCCGGTGGCAGACGCCCCCGAGCCAGAACCAACGACCACGATGTTGCCGGTGTTCACGAACGAGCCATCAAAGGTCTCGTCTTCGATCAGGACGCCCGTCGCCTTCGAACCCGTGCCCTTGGCCGAGACCGAGACCGTGCCGGTGTTGCTGACCTGGCCGGTGAATTTGCTGCCTGGGAGCACCGCTGTGTGGATCGGCGTCGTGACGGTCACAGTCGTCCATTGGAACGCGGACTGGCTGGCGCGCCACTTCCAGGTCTCGGTCTCAACGGAGCGATACCCCGTCTGCGAAGCCAGGACATGAATGCCGTTCGCCACCGCGGCTGGGCCGCTGGCGGAAACGTCGATCAGGCCGGCGTTGAGGATCGTGCCGGACATGGTCTCGGCGTTGACCACGATGCCTTCCGCTCGCGCCTTGTTGGCGGACTCCGAAAGGAACGCAATAACTGGGCCATGAATATCGCCATTGCCGATATTGTCGCCGTTGCCGGTCGCGCTGACGCTGATGGTGCCGCTGTTGGTGACGTTGCCGGTAACCGTGGTTGCAGCGCCATGAAGGCTCGTGCTGCCGTAAATGTCCGTCTGGAATCTCTGACCGACGGTCGTTCCGCTCGCGTTATTCGAGTAGCGATGTTGAACGCTCGCAGCTCCGCCAAGGGAAATGCCGACAGCCGCCGCCGTCGCGCCGGACGCACCTACCGAGATCAAACCGCCATGCGCATTGGTGACGTCCGCATCGATCGTATTGGCTTCGACGTAGATGCCCTTGGCATCGGCAATGCCGCCATCCGCGGATGCCGAAACAAGAAGCGAGCCGCTGTTTTCGATGGCGCCCTTCACCGTGCCGGCACCGTAATAATTGGTCGTGGTTGCGTGATAGTTCGGCCAGGAGCCGCTTGCGACGCGGGTGTGGCCCGTCTTGGACGACGCATAGACGCCGATGCCGGTAGCCGTCGCAAAGATGTTGGCTGCCGCCAGGGCCGCACCATTCGCCGTCGCCGAAACGCTCAACGTGCCGCTATTGTTGATCGCAACGGTGAGCGGCGCGCTGTTGGTGCGCGTCGTCGTCGACCCGTTGTTGTGGAAGACGCCGCTGCTGCCTTCCGCCCAGACATCCAGGCCGGTTGCCCGCGCTCCCACGAAGGGTATGCGGGTGGTCGTTGCGGTGACGCCGTCACCAAGGGCGCCGGGCAGGCCGGTCGCAACAGCCGCGAGCTTTATCGTCGCGGAGTTGTCGAACGCGGCCGTACCGCCCATGTACCTCAGACCCTGATCGAAGCCACCGACGTAAGCATTCGCTTCCAGATTGAGCCCGCCTTTTGCCGTTGCGGTGGCCTGAAGATCGATCGTCCCGGAATTGGTGATCGACATCGAGCCCGACATGTCGCCTTCCAGACCGTCGCGGCTGAGCGACTGGTAGCCGGCGAAAGCGCCCGCCTTCGCGGTCGCATATTGGGTGGCGGTTGCCTTGGCGACGTTGTGCGCGGTGATCGGTCCGCTGTTGACGGCGGAAATCGTCCCGTCGGCCACGCGTTCCATCTCCTGGTCCATGAGCCCGTAGGAGTTGGAATAGGCGCGCGCACTGCGAGTACCCGTCGCTGTGGCGTTGTCCACGACGTCGATGGAGCCGGAATTGGTGACCGTTTCGGTCCCCGTGGCGGCATCACGCATCGACTGGCTCGCGAATTCACCCACACGGGCATCGGCATAAGCCTTCTGCGTGCCCACACCGACGGCACTGGCGTTCATCGTCGCGGAGACAACCGTGGAGTTGACGGCAGACAGCGCCGCCGTGTCATCCGGATTGCCGGCCTGGTCCGAATACTGCTTGATGAAATCATATTGTTCCGCATAGGCGGAGCTGCCTTCGGTGCCGCCCTGCGCATGCGCGGTTTCCTTGACAAGGATGGACCCGCTGTTCGTCACTGATTCAGATATGTCGCCGGCATTTCGCGCATATTGTTTCACGAAGACGCCGCCTACCGCGCCCGCCTCAGCCGTGCGGCCGCCCTTGGCATCGGCGGAGCCGATCAGCTGCAGCGTACCGCTGTTCGTGACGCCCTGGGTGATCTGGCCCGGGCCTTCCTCGGACGTTCCCGTCCACACGGCGTGCTGCTTGATGGCCGTGTACATGCGGGCCGTCGCCTCGGCACGACGGCTCGTCGCCGCGCTCACGATACTGGCCGTGAGGTTCAACGCGACCGTTCCGGAATTGGTGACCGTCTGGTCCATCGTCCCGAAGCCGTCCGCGTCCTGCTTGAAGCCCTCGGCCCGCGCATAAGCGCGTGCGAAATCCGAGACGGTATTCTTCACCTTCGCCGTCAGATCGACATTGAGCGTGGCGGAATTGGTGATCGATTGCGTAATCGCGCCAGCATCGGACGCCCTTTGAAGCGCAAACGCCTCCAATGCCGCCGTCGCATGCACCTTGAGCGCCCCGACCGCCGACGCGGTCATCACAACCGAGAAGTTGCCGCTGTTGTCCAGTGTCTGCGAGATCGAGGTCGCGTCATACGCGTATTGATCGAAGAGCCGCTCGGCGCGCGCAAAAGCCTTCGCCTTCACGCCTGTGGCCACGGCCGTCATCGCGGCCGAAACGGGTCCGCTGTTCATGATCGACTGCGTGATGGTCGCCGCAGTTCCTGCGTGCTGGTTGAAGAGATCTTCCAGATTGGCGTCGCCGAAGGTCTTGATGCCGTCGCTCACCGCCTTGGCGTTGCCGGTAATCGCCAGCGCGCCGGAATTGGTGATGGACTGCGAAAGCGTCGCGGCGTTGTAGGCATTCTGGTCGAAGATCTTGTTGGCGCTCACCTCGGCGCGCACCACACTGCAGCAGCTTTCATGCGGCGTGTTGGTGTTGCGGTTGGCGGTTGCCGTCAGCGCGATCGAAACATCGCCGCTGTTCGATATGGACTGGGTGATGGACGACGTTTCGGACGGCGTGCCGCTGTTGTAGGCATATTGCGTGAAGACATAGGACGCCGAGGCGTTGGCCTTCACATCAGCGTGGCTGGTCACGCCGGTCGCCTTGGCGTTGGCGGTCAGCGAGAACCCACCGGAATTGGTGATGCTTTGGGAAATCGTGTCGCTGTAATAGGCGTCCTGCCAAAGAACACCGCCAACCGATGCCCGGGCTTTCGCGCTGGTGTGGCCGTTCGCGGTGGCGGCGGCGAGCAGGGTCACATCACCGGTGTTGGAGATGCCCTGAGTGATCGTTGTGGGGTCAATGGCGTACTGCCCGATGGCGCCGCCGGCCGACGCCTTTGCGGTGGCGCTCCCATCCTTTGCCGTTGCCTTGGCCTTGGCCGACAGACTCAGCCCACCGGAATTGGTTATCTTCTGAGTGATGCTACCGCCCGCGTAATAGGCTTGCTGATGAATCGCGAGCGCCGCCGACGCGAAGGCCTTGACCTCTGACGAGCCCTTGGCCGCCGCGGTGGCCGACAGAAGCATCGCGCCCGAATTGGTGACGGCCTGGTTTACGTTGCCGCTAAAGTCGTCGACGTACTGATGAAGGGCGTCCCGCGCAAAAGCTCTCGCCGTCGCACTTTCGGTTGCCGCAGTGGCGTTGGCCTTGGCAGACAGCGTAAGCGCGCCGGAATTGGTTATGAGCTGGGCAACCTTCGTTCCGCTGAAGGCGTCCTGATAGACAGCCGCGCTGGCCTTCGCCGAGGCATAAGCGCTGTAGGCCGCATTGGCCGTGGCAGTGGCCACCAGCTTGATTGAGCCCGAGTTCGCGACCTGCTGGTTGACCCAGCCGCTTCCGTCTCCGCCGACCTGAAGCAAGGCATCCATCGCGCGAGCATGGACATTCGCGTTGCTCGTCGTGGCTGTGCCTTTCGCAGTGGCCTTCAATGAAAGCGATCCGGAATTGGTGATCGCTTGCGCGACGGCAGGGCCGCCAAACCCGCCCTGCTTCACCCCGGTCTCCGCATTCGCATTCACTTGAACGGATTCGCTGCTCGAAGCGGCAGCGTTGGCGGTGAGATTGATCGCGCCGCCGGTGCCCGTGAACAACTCATCGACCGCAGATCCGGAATCCACAAATTCCCACACGCCTTGGGCGCGTGCGGCCGCTTGGGTCACACCAGTTCCGACGACACTTACATCGACGCCGATCGTTCCGCTGTTGGCGACATGCGCGACGGAATCCGAGCCGTAGAAGATGGCCTTCGCAGACTCGTTGCCTTCCGTGCCGCTCGTGTTGGAAACGAGAATCTGTCCGGCGTTCTGGATGCCGCCCGCGACGGACGCGTTGGATTGGACAATGATGCCGGCGGGGAAGCCGGTGCCCGTTACATGGATCACACCCGTGGCGGCGTTGATCACGGCTCCGGTGATCGTCGAGTTGACGACGTCAATTCCGAACGAAGCGCCCGGACCGACCGTGCCTTCGTTGGTGAGATCGCCGGTGATCGTCGCGCCCGTGACGAAGATATAATCCTGCGTGCTTCCCGCAGGATTCGTGATGGCACCGTGCGAACCGGTTATCGTCGTGCCTGCCGCGCGTGCTGCGGTCACCGCGCACAGCTGCAGAGTTACCAACGACGCGCCTGAGAGCAGGCCACGGACGAGTTTGTTCACGATGAATCCCCCAACGAGCACAGGAGGCCCCCGCTCCACAGCGGGTCCCGAGTCGAAGTAAGTTTTTACACGGTCCGGTTGACAGTGAGAAGCCAGAAGTCAGGGAAAGCCTGACTTTTTCTGATCATCTTTTTACAATTGTGGTTGCAAAGCCGCACTTGCAGGCGACGCCGGAACCGCGCGATATGACCCAGCAAACTCCGGTGCTTAACCCATGATGCAGCTCTTCGACTGGCTCGACTTTCACGCCAATGCCCGTCCGACGGACCTGGCTATCGTCACACCAAGAGCAAAGTTGACATATGGTCAACTTCGATTTGTGTCCCTTGGGATCGCCGCACGGCTGACCAAGCTCGGCGTCCGCCGGGGCCAGCGCGTAGCGATGTATGCGGTCAATCCCGCGCTGCAATGCGCCCTGGTCGTCGCGCTGAACAGGCTCGGCGTTGCGGTGAACATTCTTCCGCACGAAGCGCCGCGCCGCAAAGCCGGACTTGAAGTTCTGCGTTACGACTGGGTGCTGACCGACAGCGACGAAGAAACGCCCGGCAACAAGATTCCGCTCGCGCTGGAATGGCTGACGACGAGCGAGCCCGATCCGACGCTCGATCTCACCGGATTTTCAAATCCGGATGACATCTGCCTCATATTGATGTCGAGCGGAACGACAAGCGCGGCAAAACCGATCGGTTACACGGTGCGCCAGATCGAGAACCGCATCATGTGGCGCGGCTTCGGCGAACAGGCGACGCATTCCGGCGAGAAGACCGCCCTGCTCTCCGGCCTCGCGTCGATGATGGGCTTTCACATCACGTTCGGCACGATGTGGGGCGGCGGTACGATGTATATCGGCTGGGACGCCGAAAACGTGCTGAGCATCGTCGCCTCGGAGCGCATCGAGAGGCTCTTCGCCTCTCCCCCTCTTCTGGCAAAGACAATGGATGCGCTCGACGCGAAGCCCGTCGATGTTTCCTCGCTGCGTCTGGTTTATGCGGGCGGCGATTCCATTCCGGTGCCGCTGGCACGCCGCATCACCAACAAGCTGTGCAAGAACCTGCTGGGCGGCTTCGGCATGAACGAAACCGGGCAGATCGCGTCCGTCTCGGTCGCGCGTTCCGGCTTCAAGAACGACCTCGTCGGCTATCTCTATCCCTGGGCCGAGGCGCAGTCGGTCGATGAAGATGACCGCGTCCTGCCGCCCGACACCGAAGGCCGCCTGCGCTTCCGCAGCGCCAGCACCTCCGACGGCTATATCGAAAACCCGGAAGCCACCGCCGCCTATTTCAAGGACGGCTGGTTCTATCCGGGCGATGTCGGCTGGGTGACGCGCGACCGCATGCTGGTGTTCTCCGGCCGCCGCTCCGAGTTCATCAAGTCCAAGGGCGCCAAGATCAATCCCAGCAAGATCGACCAGACGATCTTCGGCCAGCCCGGTATCACCGAATGCGCCGCGTTCGGCGTTCCGGCAAAGGACGATCTGGACGATATCTGGCTGGGCTATGTCGGTGAGCCGGACCTCGCTGCGCTCAAGGCGTTCAGCAAGGACAAGCTTGGCGATTTCGCGCCGGCGCATTTCCTCAAGGTCGACAAGATCCCGCGCAACGAAAGCGGCAAGATCCTGCGTTGGCGCCTCACGGAAATGGCCAGGGAAGGCAAGCACTGAAAGCGGACGGATCGCACATGGCCGGCGACGATTTCTCCGACATCCCCGGAACGGTCCTGTTCGACTCCAGGCGCGCGCGCCAGGGCTATTGGCTCAACGCGTTCTGCACATCGTTGATGCGGGCCGAAAACCGCGTGGCCTTCAAGGCCGATGAGGCCGCATATCTGCAACGCTTCGCGATGACGGCGGCGCAGCGCGAGGCCGTGATGAAGCGCGACTGGAACGGGATGCTCGCGCTCGGCGGCAACATCTATTATCTCGCAAAGATCGGCGCCACGGATGGAAAGTCGTTCCAGCAGATCGCGGCGGAGATGACGGGCATGAGCCAGGACGACTATGCGAAGATGATGCTCGCGGGCGGCCGCGCCATCGACGGCAACCGCGGCATGGCCGGCAATGGCTAGGATCATCGGCGGCGCGGCGATGTCGCATGTGCCGGCAATCGGCGCCGCGATCGACAATGGCCGCACGGACGAAGCCTATTGGCGGCCGGTATTCAAAGGCTTCGAGTATTCGCGAAAGTGGCTGGCCGGGAAGAAGCCGGATGTCGCGATCGTCATCTACAACGATCATGCGAATGCGTTTCCGCTCGATATCGTTCCAACCTTCGCGATCGGCTGCGCGGAGGAATACGACATCGCCGACGAAGGCTGGGGCGCGCGGCCGCTGCCGAAGATCCAGGGCGAGCCCGATCTGGCGGCGCACATGGCGCGCGCGCTCATCCTCGACGAATTCGACATGACCATCATCAACCGGATGGATGTCGATCACGGTCTCACCGTTCCGCTGAACCTGATGTGCGGCTCTCCGGCGCAATGGCCGTTCAAGGTCGTGCCGATCTGCGTGAACGTCGTGCAGTTTCCACCGCCGACGGGAAAGCGTTGCCTCGACCTCGGCAAGGCGATCGCAAGAGCGGTGGCGTCTTATGACAGGGATCTGAACGTCGTCGTGTTCGGCACCGGAGGCATGTCGCATCAGCTTCAGGGTCCGCGCGCGGGCCTCATCAATTCCGCTTTCGACAATCGCTTTCTGGACAGCATGGCGGACGACGCCGAAGCACTGGCGCGAATTCCGCACATCGAATATGTGCGCGAAGCGGGATCGGAAGGCATCGAACTTGTCATGTGGCTCATCATGCGCGGCGCGCTCAATCCGCGCGTCGAGGAAGTGCATCGCTTCTACCATGTGCCCGTTTCGAACACGGCGCTGGGGCACATCATCCTCGAGAACCGCTGAGAGGCCCCATGAAGATCTGCCTCGCCGGCGAAGGCGCCATCGGCATCAAGCATCTGGAAGCGCTGGCCAGAATCGAAGGCATCGAGATCGCTTCGCTGGCCGGCGGCGATGCGGCAGCCGTCGCCCGGCTCGCCGACCGCTGGAAGATTCCGCATCGCACGACCGATCTGTCCGAAAGCCTGCGCATGCCGGACATTGACGCGGTCATCCTCGCCTCGCCCACCCCGATCCATGCCGCGCAGGCCGAGCAAAGCCTGCGCGCGGGCAAGCATGTGCTTGTCGAGATCCCGATGGCCGACAATCTGGCCGATTCCGAAAAGCTGGTGGCGCTGCAAAAGCAAACCGGGCTCGTCGCGATGGCGGCGCACACGCGGCGCTTCAACCCCAGCCACCAGTGGATTCACAAGCGGATAAAATCGGGTGAGCTGAAGCTCCAGCATCTGGTCGTGCAGACCTTTTTCTTCCGGCGCACCAACACGAACGCGCTTGGCCAGCCGCGGAGCTGGACCGATCATCTGCTCTGGCACCATGCCTGCCACACGGTCGATCTGTTCCACTACCAGACCGGCGAGACGCCCGATCGCGCGCAGGCCCTGCAAGGACCGCGACATCCCGCACTCGGCATCGCGATGGACATGAGCATCCAAATGACCACGCCATCCGGCGCGATGTGCTCGCTGGCGCTGTCGTTCAACAATGAAGGCCCGCTCGGCACGTTCTTCCGCTACATCTGCGACAACGGCACCTATATCGCGCGCTACGACGATCTCGTGGACGGCAACGACAAACCGGTCGATCTGTCGAATGTCGCGATTTCCATGAACGGCATCGAACTGCAGGATCGCGAATTCCTGAACGCCATCCGCGAGAAGCGCGAACCGAACGCGAGCGTGCGGCAATGCCTTCCGGCCATGCGGACGCTGGATCGGCTGGAAAAGTCACTGAATCCGCTACGCTAGAGGTGCGCCGGCATAAGCCCGGGCGAAACCGGCAAGGGCCTGCGGCGAGCCAAGCAAGGCATCGATCTGCGCGCGCTGCTCGGCGCGCGACGGCCCGGCGGCAAAACGATGCGTCATCTCCAGGAAGCTGCATGAGAAGTCCATCGCACCGCGAATCCGCTGCATCGCGCGGGAATCGTACGCATCGAGCGCCGCTTCCGAGCCGGTCCGATAGAACTCGGCCAGGCTCTCCGCGAGGAGCGCGACATCGGATGCGGCAAGGTTCAGGCCCTTCGCGCCGATCGGCGGCACGATATGGGCCGCGTCTCCGGCGAGAAACAGGCGCCCGTGCCGCATCGGCTCGGCGAGGAAACTGCGCACCGGCGCAATGCCTTTCTCGATGAACGGCCCGCGCGTGACTCCTGCCGACGCGACCGGTCCAAGCCGCACGCAAAGCTCGTCCCAGAAGCGCGCCTCCGGCCACGCATCGATGTCTTCATCGGCGGCGCATTGCAGGTAATAGCGGCTGCGCGACGGGGAACGCATGCTCGCCAGCGCAAAGCCGTTGTCGTGGCTGGCGTAGATGAGCTCGCGGTTTGCCGGCGGCACATCCGCCAGGATGCCCAGCCAGCTGAACGGATAGGTGTGCTCCCGCGCTCGAAGCGCGTGCGGCGGCATGCTGCTGCGGCTGACGCCGTGAAATCCATCGCACCCCGCGATGAAATCGCAGTCGATGCGCTGCGCTTGTCCGTTGCGCAGGCAGGTCACGGAGGGTTGCGCGGATTCAAACCCATGGAGCCGAACGTCCTTCGCATCGAACACGACCTCGATGGCTCGCGCCTGCGCGGCGTTGTAGAGATCCTTCATCACTTCCTGCTGGCCGTAGATCGTGACGCAGGATCCCGTCAACGCCTTCAGGTCGATGCGAAAAAGCTCGCCGCCAAGCGTTAGATTGATGCCCGAATGGACCAGGCCCTCGCGGTCCAGCCGCGCGCCGATGCCGAGCGCATGCATGAGATCGACCGTCGATTGCTCCAGCACGCCGGCGCGCACGCGCTGCTCTACATAGTCGCGGCTGTGATGCTCCAGGACGATCGGCGCGATGCCGGCGCGATGCAGAAGATGCGCCAGGAAAAGTCCGGCCGGTCCTGCGCCGATGATCGCGACTTGCGTGCGCAGGATATGCCTCCGCCTATTCCGGCACGCCCGCTTCCAGGGCCTCGATCAGAGGTTTCAGCCCGTCGCCATAGCGGCGCCAGCGTTCGACCGACGTGTTGTACATAGGTTTGCGCACCTGGCTGACGCTCGCGGTCTTCACCGGACGATCGGTCTCGTGGAAATTGAGGCAGCGATCGTCCCATGGCAGGCCGAGGAACGCGATGATCTCTCGCGCCTTCGTTTCCTTGTCGGCGACGACATCCTCGTACTGCGTCTCGAGCATGAATCCCTTGGGCAGCACGCGGCGCCAATGCGCCATGAGCTGGCTGTACTTGCTGTAGTACCGGCCCAGCTCGCGCAGATCGTAGGAATGCGGCATGTCGTCCTTGTAGAGCTTGGTATAGGACGACAGGCAGGTGTCGACCGGATTGCGCATGGTGTGGATCACCTTGGCATTCGGATAGATCGTCGCCAGCATCCCGACGAAATAGTAGTTCGTCAGAAGTTTGTCGGTGACGCGCGTGGCAGTGGGCGACAGGTTCGAGATCGATTTCAGATAGTGCTCGGCGATCATGGCGAACTGGGTGGGCTTCATCGTTTTCGCCATCTGCGGGAAGCGCGGAATGTTGGGAAACCGGCTGCGGATGGCGCCCATCGCGGCGCTGAGATTCTTGATCTCGCCCGCGCCGAACACCTGCGGATGGCTGGCGATGATCTGTTCCGTCAGCGTGCTGCCCGACCGCGGCATGCCCACGATGAACACCGGCAATGTCGTCGGATTGCCTTCGTACGGCAAATTCTTGAAGTAGTCCTCGTCGAATGTCTCGCGGATTTCGTCGAAGAATTCGAAGGCGTCTTTCTCGTCGTATTTCAGCTGCGAACGCTTGATGCCCGCACCGATGGAGAAATGCTTCAGCGCCGTCTCGTAGTCCTTCGCGTCGTCATACGCCTTGCCGAGCGCGAAATGCAGCGACATGAAGCGCTCGTGCTCCTTGTCCTTGGCAGCCTCCAGCATGTCCAGCATTCCCTGGAACAGCGGATTGTCCTTCGTGAAATTCTCGAGGTCGATGATGTTCGAATAGGCGCCGATGGAACGCGGCTGCAGTTCCAGCGCCTTCATGAAGGCGTCGCGGGCCTCGTCCATGCGGCCCAGCGATTTCAGGGTCACGCCGTACATGTTCAGCGCTTCGATGGATTCCGGGTTGATGGCCAGCGCCGCCTCATAGGCTTTCACCGCATCGTCCCAACGGTCCATGTCGTTGTAGAGCTGGCCCTTCAGGCACAGCGCTTCGACGCTTTTGGGATCCACCTCGAGCGCCAGACCCACGGCCCGCTCGGCAAGCTGCGTGTTGCCGCGACTCATCTGCGCCCGTGCCGTCGTCACCAGCGTGCCGACGTCCCTGGGATGAGTGCGCAATGTATCGCCCAGCGTGCGCAGAGCGTCTTCGTAGCGCTTCTCGACGATCAGCATGTTGGCGAGGTTGTTCAGCGCCTCGAGATAATCCGGCTTGATCTCCACCGCGCGGCGGTAGGAATACTCCGCCTCTTCCGTCCGCTGCAGGTCGCGCAGCGCCGTGGCCATGTTGTTGTAGGCTTCGGCATAGTTCTCGCGCAGCTCGATGGCGCGCTCATATTCCTGGACGGCGCCATTGATGTCGTCCAGCGCGCGCATGGCGTTGCCGAGATTGTTGTGCGCCTCGGCATAGTCTTCCTTCAGCGCGATGGCCGTGCGGTAGCTTTCGGCCGCCTTGTCGAATTCGCGCTTGTCGAAATGGACGATGCCGAGGTTGTTGTGGGCTTGGGCGGATTGAGGATCGAGCGCGACGGCGCGCACCAGCGCGGCCTCGGCGGCATCCAGATTCTTCGCCTTGCGCTCCATTTCACCGAGATTGGAGAAATAGTTCGGATTGGAGGGATCGAGCGCCGCGGCACGGCGGACCTTCTCCAGGCCTTCCTCGGCCTTGCCGACGCGAAAGAGCGTCACGCCGAGAATATTGTGCGCATCCGAGTTGTTGGGCCGGGACGCGATGATCTCGCGGCACAATTTCTCCGCCGCGGGAAAACGCCCGTTCTGGTAGAACTGCGTTGCCCGCGCGATCGCGTCCGCGACGCTGATCATCTGCTTGTCGGCGCCCTTGGACGTCGCAGCCGCCCCGCCCGATTTCTTGATTTCGCTGCTCAACCCGAATTCCCGCTTCCTTGACGAGGCATCATATACACAAGTGTCCGGCCAGAATGAAAATCGTGTTAGCCGCGCGTACTTGCGGACCGCCGATGCCGTACGGATAGTGCTGAACCAAAAGCGAATTTCGAACTGCTGGACGCTCGCCGCGCCCAGGGTAGAAAAGGGGAATATAATGAATCGGCGCGATCTGCTCCTGACGCTTTCCACCGGTGCCGCCGCGCTGGCGGCCGGCCCACATCTCGCACGGGCGGCGGAACAGACCGGCGCCGGCGGGCCGGGGCCGCGCAACCTGATCACCGACGTCCCGGGCCTTCTGGTCGGCCAGGCCGACGATCGCAAGGCGCGCACCGGCGTGACCGTGATCCTCCCCGACGCGCGCGCGACATGCGCCGCGGACGTGCGCGGCGGCGGTCCCGGAACGCGCGAAACCGACGCGCTCAATTCCTACAACCTGGTGCACTCCGTCGATGCCATCGTGCTGTCGGGCGGGTCGGTATACGGACTGGCCTCGGCGGACGGCGTCGCCACATGGCTGGGCGCGCATGATCGCGGTTTCGCGATGATTCCCGAACCGGGCGTGCCGCGCTCGCCGGTCGTGCCCGCGGCGATCCTCTATGATCTCGCCAATCACGGCGACAAGAATTGGGGCCTGAAGCCGCCCTATCGCGATCTTGGCCTGCAGGCGATCCAGAAGACCTCGCTTGATTTCAAGCTCGGCACGGCGGGCGCGGGATATGGCGCGGAGTCCGGCGGCATCAAGGGCGGCCTCGGTTCGGCGTCTTATGTGACGGCTGACGGCATGACCGTGGGCGCAGTTGTCGCCGTCAACAGCCTGGGCTCGGCCGTCGTGCCCGGCACGAAGAACTTCTGGGCCGGCGTCTTCGAGATCGGCAACGAGTTCGGCGGTCTTGGCCCGGCGAATGTGCGCGTCGCGACGGAAGACTGGGGGCTGACCAAGCCCGATCCCGGCCCGCGCAAGAACACCACCATCGCCTGCATCGCGACCGATGTGGATCTGGACATCGACCAGATGAAACGCGTGACGATGATGGCGCAGGACGGCCTTTCGCGCGCGCTGCGCCCCATCCATTCGCCGTTCGACGGCGACGTCGTGTTTGGATTGTCGACGGCCAAGCGGAAAATGACGGGGCCGATGGCGGAGGTCACCGTATTGCGCCTCGGTTCCATCGCCGCCGACGTTCTGGCGCGCGCGGTGGCACGCGGCATCTACGAAGCGACGTTGCCGCCGGGCGCCGGCGGCAAGACCTGGCACACGCTCTGACCCTCACACCGGAGTAGGCTGCGTGTCTCCTTTTGCTCGCTACACCATCGGCATCGCGGTGCCATTCCTGTCGGTCATCCCGACTGTTCCGCTGCTGGGCCGCCTCGAGATCACCCTGTTCGGCGTGCCGCTCGCGCTCGTGTGGCTGTTCTGCTGCATCCCGCTTGCGTCAGCGTGCCTTGCGACCTGCTGGTTCCTGCACGACCGCCATTTGCCCGATGAGCATATCGCCAGCGACTACGACAGCGGCGGCGCGAAATGACGATTGCATTTCTCGGGATCATCGTTCTTTCGCTCCTGCTCGCGCTTTATTCCAAGCGCGGCCACGTGCATCAGCGGGCGGAAGATTTCTTTGTCGCGTCCGGTCAGTTCAACACGGTGCTGTTCTTCTTCCTGGCGGTGGGAGAGACCTACAGCGTCGCGACAATCCTGGGCTATCCCGGCGGCGTCTATGCGAACGGCACGGGATTCGTCACCTGGTTCCTGGGCTACATTCTTCTGGCATTCGTGGTCGGATATTTTCTCAACCCGCTGATCTGGCGCGCCGGCCGCATCCACGGCGCGGTGACGATGCCAGATCTTTTCCGCCGCCATTTCGACAGCCGCGCGCTGGAAGTGGTGGTGACCTGCACGGTGCTTGTTTTTCTTGTCCCGCTCGGGATGCAGCAGTTTGTCGGGCTGCAAGTCGTGCTGAAAGCGCTTGGCTGGTCGATCTCACCACTCATCCTCACCTGCGCAGCGGGCGCCCTCGCCTTCACCTACATTGCAATCTCGGGAATTCGTGCTTCCGCCTATGTCGCCGTGCTGAAGGACATACTGCTGATCGCGGCCATACTCGTGACGGCCGTTGTCGCGCTCCAGCACTGGGGCGTGACGACGTCGGCACCCGGCGCCGCGTGGAAGCACGCGATGACGCCGACGCTGAACGGCGACCTGTTCTCCATAACCACTGTGATCTCGCAGTGCCTTGGCTTCTGCGTGGTGCCGCAGACCTGCGCCTATGTCTTCACGGCACGGTCGGCTTCCGCGGTCCGGCGCGCGCAGGTGACGATGCCGCTTTACATGCTGATGTTCCCGTTTCTCACGATCGTCGCCTACTTCGCGCTGCTGCATCCGATGCAACTGCAATCTGCGAATGAAGTGTTTCCGGCCGTCGCGCGGAGCTTGCTGCCCGCACCGGTGACCGGCCTCGTCCTGGCGGGCGCGGCGCTTTCCGCGCTGGTCGTGCTGACGGGCATTTGCCTGGCGATCGGGCCGCTGGTGTCCCGCAACCTCGTTCCGGGATTGAACAACGATCAGCAGCGCCGCTGGTCGCAGGTCGTGATCGCCTTCTACCTTCTTCTGTCCATTGCGGGCGCAGCCACATCCTCGCAATTGCTGGTGACGATCAACAATCTCTTTTATTTCGGCATCACCCAGTCCCTGCCGGGAATGCTGGGAATTCTATTTGCACGGCGCATGCGGCCCACCGCGATTATTGCCGGGATTATTTGCGGGGATTTGGTGGCGATTGGTATTTTCGAGCTGGGCATTCCCGTCAGCGGCATCAATCCCGGTTTCATCGGCCTGCTGGTGAATTCGGCGATCGTGCTCTCGGCGCTGCGCTTCTTCCCCGGTGAAACCCGCACACCGATTTCCGCGGCGGCAACGCAGCCATCAGCCACCATATAATTTCATTATGCGCGGTGTTGCAGAAACACCCGTCGCGCGCGTGATTTACAACGACATACCCCCGTTTCGTTGACAATCGGGACAGTCGGCGCACAGTTTTCCGACAAGCCGCGATGCGGCGTCGACATTCGAGGGGCTTCACATGAAACGGATATTGCTGGCCGGTGCTTGCGCGCAGGTCTTGTTGGCGGCGAGCGGAATGGGCGCGCCGGCCGCGGCACAGGATCAGAAGGGCGGGATCGAAACGATCACCGTCACGGCGCAGAAGCGCAGTGAATCCGCCCAGAACGTGCCGATCGCGCTGACGGTTCTGACGTCCGAGGACCTACAGCGCCAGGGCATCACCAAGGTGAACGGGCTGCAATACGCAACGCCGAGCCTTGAAGCGGTGCCGGCCTTCGGCAGCGGCCAGCCGGAATTCCGCCTGCGCGGCGTGGGCTTCGACGACTACGCCTCGAACAACTCCTCCACCGTCGGCGTCTATGTCGACGAAGTGGCCTATCCGATCCCGGCGCAGACGCAGGGATCGATCTTCGACATCCAGCGCACCGAAGTTCTCTACGGCCCGCAGGGTACGCTCTACGGCGTGAACACGACCGGCGGCGCGATCAATTTCATCACCAACAAGCCGCAGGATGAATTCGGCGCCGGCATCACAGCAGACTACGACAGCCACAACGAATTCATCGCCAACGGCTACATCACAGGGCCCATCGCCAATGGCCTGGACGGACGCCTGGCGTTCATCACCGACCAGGGCGGCTCCTGGCAGAAGAATCGCGACACGGGCCAAAGCTACGGCAAAAAGAACACGACCTCGGTTCGCGGCGAGATCGCGTGGACGATCAATAACCAGTGGAATGTTCTCTTCGAAGGCCACTACAGCGACGACCGCTCCCATCCGACGGGCCTTTATCTTTTCGATCCGATCCCGGCCGGCTCCTATTTCGGCGTCCTGACGACGATCCCCGCGTTCACGAACACCAAGGACACGGCATGGGGCGGCTCTCCCACGTTCCAGACACTGACCGGCATCGCGCCGACCCAGTCTCCGTTCCACAAGACCAATGCGGACGGCGTGAACATGCAGATCCACGGCGATCTCGGATTTGGAGAGCTGACGTCGATCACATCCTACGAAAACCTGCACCGCCGCGAATACAACGACTGGGATGCGACGGCGCTCGCCCTGGCCGGCACCTATTTCGACACGACGGCGCATGTCTTCTCTCAGGAATTGCGTCTCGCCTCGAACGGCGACGGGCCGTTCAGCTGGATGATCGGCGGCTACTACGCGCACCAGTCGATGGACGAGCGGTTCGATTCGGACTTCGCCGACTCGCTCGGCCTTGCGACGGATACGCGCTATACGCAGCGCGTCGAAACCAAGGCGGTGTTCACGCAGGAAGAGTACAAGCTCACCGACCAGGTCAAGCTGATCGCCGGCCTGCGTTTTGACGACGACAAGCGCTCTCTGGGCAACTTCGTGCTCAATGGCGTCTTCCTGCCCGGTGCGCCGAACATCCCGCTCACGCCAAGCGTCGATCAGTCGATCGAGCATCAGCGGCTCTCGGGCAAGGGCGAGATCGAGTACAAGCCGAACGAGAACGTGATGCTCTATGCCAGCGTCAGCGAAGGCATCAAGTCCGGCGGCTTCACCACCTACAACGGCTCGCAGGCCGCGCCGCCGCTCAAGCCCGAAGTGCTGTGGGCCTATGAGGCGGGCTTCAAGTCGAATCTCTGGGACGACACGCTGCAGCTCAACGGATC